>QHZK01000254.1 GCA_003224635.1 Acidobacteriota bacterium
GGAGTAGGTTTTTCGTATATGGTCTCTCAATTATGTAATCTTCCCACCCTCGCGATGTAAGCTCAAGGCTTCGCCAACCGCACGTACACGGCTCGAGCCTTGCGGTATATTTCGAGCATCGCCTGGCGGTCCTGCTCGCTGCGGAACCCCGAATAGCCCTCATAGAAGTTGACCTCGCGATCGATCCAGTCGATGAAGAACTTCGCATCTTCAGGCACGATACCGCGTCCGTCGCCGACCTGCACGTAGACGGGGCTGGTGTGGGCGAAGCGAATTCGGATAGTCCTTCGGCGGAGCTTTTCCCGGTTGCCACCAGCGAGCGCCACCTTGCCGCGTACGATCCGAAAACCCGGCAGGTCACACTCATGGGCACGTGTTTCAGCACGCACCACTTGCAGTTTGCCGAGGATGCCAACCACACGTTGTGGACCAGCAGTGGCGGTGGGGTGGTCGGCTGGCTGAACACCAAGATGTTCGAAGAAACCCACGATGAGGAGAAGTCGCAGGGCTGGACCGCATTCATTCTCGACACCAACGGCAATGGAAAGCGGGACGCCTATGTGAAGCCCGACCAACCGGTCGATCCTGCGAAGGACAAGCGAATCGCGGCTGCTTTTTACGGCGTGGGAACGATGCGCTGCTGGCCCTGTCGGATGGGAAGTTCGTCGTCGTTCGCGTGCCCTATCCGATCGGCTTCTTCGCCAAAGGGCTGGACGGCCGGATCGACGATCCGAAAGCCGGCTGGAAGGGCAAGGGGCTGTGGTCGACCTACGCTACCCGAACACCTTTTCACGTCGAAGGCGGCAAATGGGCGACGAGCAAGGTCCTGCACTTCCAGCTTCGCCCTGACCCGCTCGCCAGGTGAACCGCACATGAAAACCCTGCGGAGGAAAAGCTTGGGTCTTTCACCCAGCCAGGTCAATGAAGTGTTCGAGAGGTTACCCCCCGCGGCAGTTCTGTCCTGCGCCAGCCGGTGCTTGCTGGTTCCCCGCGTCTGCTATAGTAAGAGGAAGAACCCGCGTGCAATCTGCCCAGCGCGCCGGATTGCGCGGCCAGGTGCTTGTGCTTCTATGATTCAGCTTTCTTCCGCCGGTAAACATTTCGGCTCCAAGGTTTTGTTTGAAGGTCTCGACTGGCTGCTGACCTCGGGCGACCGCGTCGGCGTGGTGGGCGCGAACGGCACGGGGAAATCAACTCTATTGAAAACGCTGGCAGGCCTCGAACCGCTCGACGAAGGATCGATTTCAGCCGGCAAGGCCATCACCACGGGGTATCTTCCCCAGGACGGTCTTTCGCTCTCCGGGCGCACAGTCCTTGAGGAGTGCCTTTCCGTCTTTGAGTCCCTGTTCGAAATGGAAAAGGAGATAGAAGCGCTTCGCCATCAGATGGCCGAGCTTGAGCCCGAGACCGGCGAGTACGCTCGCGCCGCCGAGCGCTACCACCGTCTCGAAACCGAGTTTCAGTGCCGGGACGGTTACTCGGTGGAGTCGCAGGCCGGCGCGGTGCTCAACGGCTTAGGCTTTTCGCGCCGGGACCAGGCCCGCCGCACCGAGGAGTTCTCGGGCGGCTGGCAGATGCGCGTGGCGCTCGCCAAGCTTCTGCTGATCAAGCCCAATCTGCTGCTGCTCGACGAGCCTACGAACCACCTTGACCTTGAGGCGCGCAACTGGCTGGAACAGTACCTGGGGGACTATCCTTACGCCTACGTCCTGGTCTCGCACGACCGCTACTTTCTGGACGTCACGGTGAATAAAATCCTCGAACTCTGGAACCGGCGCGCCTGGCTTTACACCGGTAACTACGATCGCTATCTCGCCCAAAAGGCCGACCGGCGCGCCCAGCTCGAAGCCGCTTGGCGAAACCAGCAAGAGCACATTCACCATCTCGAGACGTTCATCAATCGCTTCCGCTATCAGGCCAGCAAGGCCAGACAGGTACAAAGCCGCATCAAGGAGCTGGAAAAGATCGAGCGCATCGATCTCCCGCCCGAGGAGAAAGCGATCCATTTCTCGTTTCCTCAGCCCCCGGCGAGCGGGCGCGTGGTGGCCGAGTTTCGCGGCGTGGCCAAGAGCTACGGCGCGACGAACGTCTTCGCTGGGGTCCAATTCGTCCTCAATCGCGGCGACCGCGTGGCGCTGGTGGGCATCAACGGCGCCGGTAAGTCAACCCTGATCAAGCTGCTGGCGGGGGCGGAAACCGCGACGGCCGGCGAGTGCCGTTGGGGGCACAACGTACAAGTGGATTACTTCGCGCAGGACCAGTACAAGGCGCTCGACCCTGAGGCCCGCCTGATCGACGACATTGCCGCCGTGGCCCCCGCCGCCTTGAGCGGTCAGACCCAACTGCGCAGCCTGCTCGGTTGCTTCCTCTTTTCGGGCGACGAAGTCTTCAAGCGCATCGGGGTGCTTTCGGGCGGCGAGCGCAACCGCTACGCGCTGGCGCGCATGCTGCTTCGGCCGCCGAATGTTCTGCTCCTCGACGAGCCCACCAATCACCTCGACCTGCAGGCCAAGGACGTGTTGCTCGCGGCGCTCGAAGAGTTCACCGGGACGGTGGTGTTCGTCTCGCACGACCGCTACTTCATCGACAAGCTGGCCACCCGTATTTTCGAGATCGAGGGAGGCAAGCTTCAAGACTATCCCGGCAATTACGAAGACTATCTCTGGCAGAAGGAGCGCGCTGCGACTGGCTCGCCGGCAGGCGCGATTTCGGCGGGCAAAACGGACCCTGGGCCGCTCGCACCGCCACAGGTCGCGGGTGACGGCAGCTACCGAACGCCGACAGTGCAGCCCCGCAAGGTGAATCCAATCCTCATCCGAAGAATGGAAGAGCGTCGCGATGAGCTGGAGAAGGAGGTGGCGCGCTGCGAGGCCGAAATCGCCGCCGCCGAGGTCGATCAGACCCACTTCAAGAGCGCGCAGGAATCGATTCGCCTCGCCCGCTTGATCGGGGAGCGCCGCGCCCAATTGCAGACCCTGATGCGCGAGTGGGAGCAGCTTGCGGTCGCGATGGAAGAGATTGGCTAAGGCTCCCGGACCTGGCCAATGCTCCGAGAAAGGCGCGCGGCGCTCTCAATCAACCCAAGATTGTACTTCAGGGCGCGATCGAACGTCTCTTTCAGAGAGAGCTCGAGGACACGAAGAAGGGTGGCTTTGGCCGAGAAGATTGCTGCCCTTTTTTGACGAAGGGCGCCATGGCCACACGGGAAGGCGAGAAGTCGACTGGGAACAGAATGTTCTGGGTTGTTGTCATGCTTTCAGGGCGCCTGGGTCTTCACTCGCCCGCTTTGGCGCCAAGGAATCCCTGCCTGGGGAGTGGCTCGGCATTGAGTTGTGGGCCTCACGGGCAAGGCTCAATCATGACCTCGTCGGCGTAACACCATCCCCAGTCCTCGCCCGGCTCGAGCGATCGAATAATGGGGTGATGAGTCTTTCGAAAATGCTTCGTCGCATGCTTGTTTTTCGAGTCGTCGCAGCAGCCGACATGACCGCAGGTCTTGCAGAGGCGCAAGTGGACCCACGAGTCGCCCATCTTCAGGCACTCCTCGCACCCGGCGGTGTTTGGCGACACATTATGTATCTGGTTCAGGTGTGAACAAGACGCCTGCATCACGCCCTCCCTCTATTCCGGCGATGACGGGGTAATGGGCTGCTTGATCGGCAGGTCCACTTGAAATCGGGTGTCACCGGGCTTTGACACTACCCGAATGTTGCCGTGGTGCTTCCGCGCGATGCGGCATGCGGTATCGAGTCCCAGGCCGGTTCCCTGCCCGACGCTTTTGGTGGTGAAAAATGGGTCGAAAATTCGCGCCTGGATTTCCGGCGGAATGCCCGGCCCGTTGTCGCCAATCTCGACCATGACGCGGTCCAAATTCAGTTTGGAGCGAATCCGTAGTTCACCCTTTGCATTCATGGCGTCAATGGCGTTGTCGATCAAGTTGGTCCAGATCTGGTTCAACTCGCCTCCGTACGCACAAACACGCGGCAGGTTAGGATCGTAGTCCCTGATGACGGTCACGCCTTGCTTCAGCCGATGTCCGAGAATGGTGAGCGTGGTCTCGATTCCGTGGTGTAGATCAACTTCCTGAAGCGGCGCCTGGTCCATGTACGAATATTCCTTGATGGCCCCGACCAGATCTGAAATGCGCTTGGTGCTGTTCTCGATCTCGGCAATCAGTCTGCCAATCGTGAGCACCGAAGCGATGCGGATGAGCGCGTCGCTCACCACCTTCTCTCCCACCTCGGCAGCCAAGTTTTCTAGCGTCGGTACTTCTACCCCTGCGTCGCCAAGGACTGGGGCAATCTTCCAAGGGTCAGGTACCAGGCGCCGTTCCAACCACGTAGTGATGCGCTCCTCGCGGTCGCTTTGGGCCAGCGGATCAACGGGCGTTGGGGCCGCATATTGCTGGGCCTCGCGCTCGAAGCGGAGAATAGTCTCGCGCTGCTCGGGGGAAAGAGCGTGGCGTGCCAACCTGATGCTGGCATCGCGAACAGTCTCCAGCGCCTCGCGGAGGCTCCGTGTTGCACGCTGGGCGGCGGCGGCCGGATTGTTCAGCTCGTGAGCCAGACCAGCAGACAGCTTGCCCAGCGCCATCAGCTTATCGCGCTGGGTTTCGATCTTAGCGGTCTCGCGGATGCGGTCCGCCATAATGGCCACTAGGCGTTGGCCTATTTCAGGAATGCGTTGCAGCATCTCGGGGAAATTGTCTCTGTGCAAGCGCGCCAGCCGCGTGGGAAGCACGGCGCGGCCAGTGCCGGCAAAGTGTGTGAGTCGCGAGTAGGGGAGATACCCGGTAACCTGGCCGGCGACGGCAGAGTAAATGGGACCGTCCGGATCGCCGGCGCGCTGCAATCGGATCTCACCCTCGAGGATTACCGTAAGCCACACCGCCGGGTCACCCGGCCGAACAAAGATTTCCCCCGGCGCCAATCGGATCTCTTCAAACTTCCCTGCCAGCCAGCCGAGTTGATCCGCCGTGAGATCTGAAAAAACAGCGATCTTACGTAGGTCGTTAACCAACGCTTCGATTCGTTCGCTGGTTGCGTTTTCTGCCATGTTTACACCGCACTGAGATATTGATGAATGAATTGTACCGCGATTGAGCCTTCGCCCACGCCGGAAGCGACGCGCTTCACCGAGCCGTGGCGGACGTCCCCTACGGCGAAAATCCCCGGGACGCTGGTCTCCGGCAAGTATGGATCGCGGCCCAGCGGCCACCCCTGTGGGCGCTTCCCGTCGCGCATCAGATCATTTCCGGTAAGGATAAAACCGCGCTCATCGCGCGCCACAACCCCAGCCAGCCAATCCGTGTTGGGCTCTGCGCCAATGAAGACAAAGAGTGAGTTCGCGGGTACCTTCTCGGTCTGGACGCTGTCCCGGCAGTGGATGGAGATGGCTTCGAGGCGCGCGTCTCCGTAGACCTCCACAACCCGGGCGCGGGTTTCCACCTGGATATTCGGCGTGTGTTTGATCTGGTCGATTAGATACTGAGACATCGAGGTAGAGAGGGACTCGCCGCGGACCAACATCAACACCCGTCGCGCATACTTCGAGAAATACATCGCCGCCTGCCCGGCGGAATTTGCGCCGCCGATGATGTAAACGTCTTCGCCCTGGCATGCCATCGCCTCGGTCATTGCCGAGCCGTAATAAACTCCACGGCCTTGCAGGCGTTCCGCTCCGGGTACGTCGAGCTTTCGGTAGGACACGCCCATCGCCAGCAGCAGGACTTTGCAACCGATCTCACTTCCATCTGCCAGCTTCACCCTTCGCGAGGGGCCTTCTACGCGAACGGCCTGAGCTTCCTGGGGCGCGAGGATTTCGACGCCAAAGCGCTTGGCCTGCGCTACGGCACGCCGCGCCAGGTCGCCGCCGCTCAAGCCGGAGGGAAAGCCCAGATAGTTTTCGATGCGGGAACTCATGCCCGCCTGCCCTCCCGGCGCTTCGCGTTCAATCATCACCGTCTTCAGTCCCTCCGAGGCGCCGTATACAGCCGCGGCCAGGCCGGCGGGCCCGCCGCCCACGATCACCAAGTCATAAAACGCCAGATCGGCCCTGACGCGCAGCCCGAGTCTTTCGGCTAACTGGGTTGCGCCCGGAGCAGCCAGGGATGATCCGTCCGGGAATAGAACCATGGGTAAACGGGACGGTTCGGCCCCGACGGCCTTGGCGAGGTGACGCACCTCCGCGTCTTTGTCCGCGGTCTCAACATCGAGCCATTGGTAAGGCACCTGGTTGCGCGCCAGGAAGTCTCGAACTGCGTAAGAGCCCGGCGACCACCGATGGCCGAGCACCCGGACGCCCTCGAAGCGCGGCCGGAACGACGCGCGCCAGTCCTCCAGGAGATCGTCGAGCACCGGGTAGAGGTGGTCCTCCGGCGGGTCCCAAGGCTTCAAGAGGTAATGATGGATTTTGGCCTCGTTGATGGCGCGAATCGCTGCGTCAGTATCGGCGTAGGCCGTAAGCAGGACGCGTTTCGCGTCCGGATAAATCTCCATGGATCGGCCGAGGAATTCCACGCCCGTCATTTCCGGCATTCGCTGGTCAACCAGGAGCAGCCCCACCGAATCATTCTGTTTTTTCAGCCCACGCAGCGCGTCGAGCGCAGTCGCGCCAGAAGCGGAGCGCAACACGCGATAACGCTCCGCATACCGATGCCGGAGGTCGCGCTCGACTGCGCCCAGCACTTCGGCATCATCGTCCACAGTAATGATTGCCGGTTTCCCCATAGCTACTTCGTGGCCAAGAGCCGCGGCCCGATGCGATGCGCTCTAGAAGATAGGGCCTGTCGCCCTGTCCGCCTTCCCTGCCATGCGGATGGCGCCCAACGGACGATCAGTGAAGACACGGTAGGATATGTGATGCAGGTCTCAGCCTAAAG
>QHZK01000255.1 GCA_003224635.1 Acidobacteriota bacterium
TCCGGCGCCTGACCGGCAAGCGCGGCGTGGATGTGATCGTCGAGCACGTGGGCGCTGCAGTGTGGGAAGCTTGCTTCGAGTCACTTGCGACCTATGGGCGCCTGGTCACTTGCGGGGTAACCTCGGGCGAGGAAGCGAAGCTCAACCTGCGGCTGTTGTATGGACGGCAGCGCACTCTGCTCGGCTCGTTCATGGGTAGCAAGGGCGAGCTCATGGAAGTCTTGAAGTTCATCGCACAGAGGAAGCTGAAGGCCGTGATCGATTCCGTGTTCCCCCTCAAAGATGCTGCC
>QHZK01000256.1 GCA_003224635.1 Acidobacteriota bacterium
TCTTGCCTTCCTTGCGCGAAGCTTTCCGCTGGAGTGCCTCTGTACTACTAACCTGGAAAGTGTTTGCGCCTTGCACAAATTTTTGCGGCGCTTTTTGGTTGCGGCTCTGCCGCGCTGTGTCCTCCGTGATCAGAAGAGCCTCAACACAAAGTCCACGGAGATACTCCGTGCGCTCCGTGTTGAGGTTGAAAGGACCGAGGTCGCAGAGAACGCATACTGCGGACCCAGGCGAGAACCGACGTGCGGGCGAGAGCCCGCGCCGCCACGTTGAAAGCCTGCGAGCGGCGTGACATAATGAAGGCGTATGGGAAACACACTAGTGGCAACCGAGCAGTCCTCGGCGCACGAAGGTCTCATCTTCACCAAGCTCGACCAAGCGGTGAACTGGGCCCGCAAGTCGTCGCTCTGGCCCATGAGCTTCGGCTTGGCCTGCTGCGCCATCGAGATGATGTCCATGTCCGCGTCGCGCTTTGACATCGCGCGCTTCGGAGCGGAAGTGTTTCGCGGCTCGCCGCGCCAGGCCGACCTGATGATTATCGCCGGCCGGGTCTCGCAGAAAATGGCCCCGGTCATCAAGAGGCTCTACGAGCAGATGCCCGAGCCCAAGTGGGTGATCTCCATGGGCGCCTGCGCCACCTCCGGCGGCGTCTTCAATAACTACGCCATCGTGCAAGGCGTGAACCAGTACATCCCCGTCGACGTGTACGTCCCCGGCTGCCCGCCCCGCCCCGAGCAGCTGATCTACGCCATCATGCTGCTGCAGAAAAAGATCGAGCAGCAGCGCGGGTCCTTCAAGCAAGCTGTCCTGCACAGCAAATAACACAAACCAGAAAAATCGAAAATCGAAAGTGAGGAAGACGTGCGTTCCGCGGTCGACTCTGCAGCACGCCAAGGATCGCGGGCGCCTGATCCAACGAGTCTGATCCAACGAGCCTGATCCAATGATTGACGACAGGTGTATACTCCCACCGGCCCGGAAGCCCAAGGCGTTATCCGGCTAATCTGGACGGAACGGGAGAAGGATCATGCTTGGAGAGCTGATTGGCGAACTGCACGGGAAGCGGACGGGACGGAGAGTGCTTTCGACGGATGGCGGATTCAAGGTAGAGGTATCGTTCGAGGACAGCGGGAAAATTCTGGGGATCGAGGTGAACAACATCGGAACGTACTGGTCGGCGCCGCGACCTGACGGCAGCTTGTATGGAGAAGGGCAGGGACTCGTCATTACCCAAGACGGGGAGATGGCGACCTGGAAAGGCCAGGGCGTGGGAAAGCTCCTGCGCGGCGGCGCCGTGAGTTACCGCGGAGCCATATACTACAGTACTGCGTCTCCTAAGCTGGCCCGCCTCAACACGATCGCTGCCGTATTCGAGTACGAAGTAGACGCGAACGGAAACACCCACACCAAAGAGTGGGAGTGGAAGTAGCCAGAGCCTGGCGTGAGCCGCCAAACAAAGCCCCTGTCGCGCTGAGCGCAGGCAGGCATCTGCCCCTCGCGTTGCAAGAAGCCTATTGAGAGATGAAAAATGCAGTGACGATGACCCGCTGCAGCGGCGCTCGATGAGCGCGGGAAAGCGGCGGTCGCACACCGCCGCTACAGAAGAGGTCGTCACTATATTCTGCAATCATCAGTAGATCCTTCGGTGCGCTCAGGATGACGCCGCCCCGGCTTCTTGCCTAACGGCGTCGCGGTCTGCCGCCTAGTTGCGAATCCCAAATCTCAAACTTCCAGTTTCTAAATTTAACTGCCAGTCTTCGGTCTCGAATAAAACGGCAGCGCAACCACGCGAACCTTGCCACCGGAGTCGAGTGTGAGCTCCGTGCCAGGTCCGGAGACTTCCCGCCGCACATAGGCGAGGGCTAGAGTCTTGCCGAGGGTGGGCGAGAAGCACGAACTCGTGACCTCGCCCAACTCCTTCCCGTCGGAGAGCAATTTCTCGCCGGGCGCAGGCGGAGCGCTCGCCTCGACGAACAGGCCGACTAGCTTCCAGTTCACGTGGCCGCGGCTGCGAGCGCGCTCCACGATTTCCTGACCGAGGTAGCAGCCCTTCGTGAAGCTCAGCGCGTTCAAGAGCCCAGCCTCGAGCGGTAAGGTGTCCTCGCCGAAGTCCGGGCCGTAGCGCGGGATTCCGGCCTCGATGCGGAGGCTTTCGAGCGCTTCCGTGCCGCAGGGCAGCGCCCCGGACGCAAGCGCTTTGCGGGACGCAGTCTCCCACAGAAAACGGAGGTCATTCGGCTCGACCCACACCTCGAAGCCGTCCTCGCCCGTGCTCGTCGCGCACACGACGCGAGCCGCGTAGCCCGGACCCGTGGTCAGGAAATGGTCAAACTCGGAAAGTGCAGGGAGGCCGACCCCTAAAGTCTCCTCGACAAGCGCGCGCGACCGGGGACCTTGAAACGACACCGTACACAGTTCCAGCGGCTCGAGCGCGACGTCATCCATCACGATGTAGCGTTCGAGCGCTCGAACCAGCTTATCGCGCAGGTCAGTATCGGTGTCGAGCAGAAAGGCTTCCTCGGCGCAATAGACGCGCACGTCCGCGACGATATGCCCTTTGAGGTCGAGCAAGGCGGCGTAGGCGCCGTGGCCGGGAGTCAGGCTCTTGATGTCGTTCGAGAGCATGTTGTGCAGGAAGCTCGCCCGGTCGGCGCCCTTCGCCGCGACCTTGGCGCGAAACGAGACGTCGAAGACGCCCGCCGCCGCGCGGACCGCGCAGTGCTCGGCTACCGGATCAGAGAAGCGCGCCGGCACCAGCCCGCCGTGATATTCGGCGAGTGTAGCCCGGCGCGAGATATGGTGGTCAGCGAGCAGGCTCCGGAGCGGATCAGGCATTTAGCCGCGCCTCAGGCGTGCGAACCCAGCCGCAAGTAGGCGGAAATGAGGATGACAATCAACGCCAGGATAAAGGCGATGGTCAACCACCTCTTGCGGCGTTCTCGAAACGGATCGAACAATTTGAGCGGCAGGGTCAAGCACAGCGATATCAGAAATACCACACCGGCCAGAGCGATCTTAATGGTGAGGAAGGCCCAGGCAGGTCCCCAGGCCTCTTCCCAGTAGAACTGGCGGACGTTGTAGAGACCCGAAATGAGCAGGAGAATTATCACGGTCCAAGTGACCCAGCGAAACCTTCCCGCCACCGCCTTCACCAGCAGGTCTCGCTGCTCCGGGGTCAGGACCCGCGCAGAAGGAAAGAGGACAATCACCAGAAATGCGATTCCGCCGACGCCGACCACGGCAGCGGTGAGATGAATCCATTGGAAGACGGTCGACATTCGTGCGGGCGGTCCGCGCCGCGATTCTAATCATTTTCAGCAGCCCCGAACAAGTTCTTTCAGAGGCTTGCTTCACGCTGGCGCGTGGACTTGAAGTCTCTGCTTCACGAATTCCCAGAGCTCGGGGCTGAGGTATCCCGGCGGGGAAACGGGAAACACAGGTTTCTCTTCGAGGTCCGCTGCGGCGACGCCGCCCCAGGCGCGCGCGTCAAGGCGGGAGTCAATGGGCACCAGCGCGTCGGCTTGGTCGAGAAAGCGGCGCGCGGAGGGCTTGAAGTCGCGCTCGGAGCTATCGAGCACCACCAGATACAGGATCGGCTTCAGAAACTCGATGATGCTATTGCTCTCCATCATGACCCAACGTTCAGCGCTCACAGCTTTCTCGAGCAGCGGGAAGGCGTCCCCGAGCTGGCCCTGTCGAGCGCGAAGCCACAAAGAGCGCCGCGCGCCGGCCGCGAGAAACCGGCTGGTGTCGCTGCGGCCTCGCGGGTCCCGCTCCTCCGTCAGAACGAAAGGATGCTCCTTCGGCTCGCATCCGCACGCTTGACCGTCCACGGAGCAGATGCCGTGCCCGTATTGCGTGATCTTGACCGCGGTCCAGCCGAGCGAGCTGAGGCTGCGAATCAGCCCCGTCATAACGGAGGTCTTGCCGATGTTTCGGGTGTGTCCGCCAATCACCACGGCATTCATGGTCGGCCGCCGCACAACAATCTAAACTGAACGACGTAAGTCATGCCGCATTGCGCCGTAGCGACGGTCTGCGACCGCCGTTTTCGGCGCTCACAGAGCGCCGTTATAGAGGCCGCTACAGCGGGTCAGGATAAGTTTCATTAAGGCTATGGTTTGTGGTTTGAGCTCCGAAAGCTCTGCTCACGACCTCGGGCCGATACTCACAATGGCCGGCTCTGGCGCGGGCTCGATCAAGGCGCGCAGGGCCGGGAGCATCTCGCGGGCCGCGTTCTCTCCAACGAGGATCATTTCGTCCACGCGGTCAAAGTCATCCCACGCAAATTTGTTCATCTCCGGCTCGATCACTACGTCGGAATGCTGCCGCCAGGTGCTCATGATCTGGTTCTCGGCGATTTGAAACGTCTGGCCGATCACCTGAAAGATGTTGGTAGGCACATGACCCAGCCCGTTGGCCTTGAAGTGTACGGCGATGACCTTCTCGACTCCGAGACCGCGGAGCGCGGCGACCGGCACGGGCCCGGAAACGGCGCCATCAACGAGCAGCCGGCCCTGGTGAGCCACCGGCGTGAAGAGGCCGGGATAGGCGCAACTGCCTCGCAAGGGCGGGATCAGCTCTCCGTGGTTGAAGACCACCGCCTCGCCCGTCGAAATGTCTGTAGCGACCACAGCCAGCGGCTTCTTCAGTTCTTCGAACGTCGAGCAATGGAAAAGGCTGCGGAGCATGCTTTCCATTTTCCCGTTGGTCGCCAAGCCCCGGCGATCGACCGTCCAGCGGGCAAAACTGTTCCAGCGCACCCTCCGCGCCGCTTCGGCCATCTCGTCGGGCGTGGCGCCGCTGGCGAAGCCCGCCGCCACGATGCTTCCCGCGCTGATCCCGGAGAGGGCGTCAACCGGGATTCGGTTCTCACACAAGACCTTCAAAACGCCCACGTGGGCGATGCCGCGCGCGAACCCGCCGCCCAGCGCGAGTCCGACCCGGGGAACCCCTAACGCCTGCCGAACATTGTAACTGCCATTGCGGCGAGCCGGAGCAGGGTAAGCGAACTCCCGCAGGGTGCTTACTCCGGAGCGGAGTGCGTTGCGTATCTTGTCGTTCCAGTTTGAAGCCATCGCGCCCTCATCAGTCCAGCCCACTCCGATCCGAGCAATTTTTCCTTCCGCCTCCAGCAAGCCGATCCCGCCTCCCAATCTATTGGACGCTTCCGAAGCCACGGAGTTGCCACCTTATTTGCGCTAACTCCCGTCAGACCAGTATCTTCCAGGTACGGTATCTTCTGGATACGGTCCCTTCGAAGGGCCCTATACGCAGTGGAATCGCAGGGGATTTTCTGGCGATTGAGGGCTATTCTATCAGGTTTTTCGCCAGAGCACAATGGCACATTTAGGCCATTCTTCCTTCGACGCCAAGGGACGTCACATGAAGCGTTAAACGATGCACTAGGCTAGTCTATCTCGGAAATCCGCCGGAGTGGCAGGTCCCACGCTGCGCACCGAAAGTCAGGAACGGACCTTTTCCGACTTGACGATCCCGGACCCTTCCTTGATCGTGAGGATCTGATTGCACTCGACGTTGGTGAACCTTTCGACGGCGGAATCCGGCGTTTTGGCCAGTGCACGGGCTTTCGGTGGATCGCCGGCTGCGTCCTTGGAGCCCTTCCCGGGCGAGCCGGCCCCCTGCTGCTCAGGCGTGTTGAGCGTCGGCCACTTGACCTCGATCAGGTCGACCACCTTCGCCTGCCCCACCCCGAAGTGCAGCCGGAGATCGCTCTGCGACATCACGCTGGTGCCGCCGTGCACCTCGTCCATCTGCGAGTGCTTCCCTGTCACCACGCGGACGCGGGCCCCGATCGCGGTGCGGTTGCACTTGGTCCCGACGAGCTTGACCTTGATCCAGTTGTTCTTGTTGCCGCCGTCGTTGCGCAGGAGCGAGGGCGGATCGTTCATGTTCAAGATGAGGACGTCGATGTCGCCGTC
>QHZK01000257.1 GCA_003224635.1 Acidobacteriota bacterium
CAGCTTCCGCATTCAGTCGCCGGCCTCAAGCGGCACCACTACAACGCTCCCCCGCATCCCCAGAACGGCATTTCCGACATCAACGTATGGGAAGGCGCCCGCTCTCGTGAATGTCAAGGTCAAGCTGTGGTTCCGACCGGCATCGGCCGGGTAGAGCGCGCCTGAGTTGAAGTAAGTCGAGCCGTCATAGCTTGTTCCGCCAGTCGGATCAGTGAAGTACCAGTCTGGGATCTGGGGAAGGCTCTGTCCGGCGAGAAACGTTACCGCATGGATCTCGTTGATGGTGTCGTCGGCCCAGACGATCGTGTCTCCAACGCGCACGTGGACGCTTTGCGGAAGATATCTCATAACCGCCGCATTGTGGAACACAACGTTGCCGCATGCAGCAGAGGTTGCGCCGTCGTCTGCCGTAGGACCCGCTGCAACGTTCACGAACCAACCAGCGGCTGGGATTCGTAGCTGCCCAGGCCCATTGAAATTGGGCGGTTGACTAATGATCGCCGTACCAGCGGCTCTCCCGTCTGGTCCGGCGGTGAGGTTGTTCAGAGTGAATGTCGCGGGATTGAATATCACGCTGAAGAGTAAGCCGGTTGTCGGAGCTGCCGCTCCGCACACGCCAAGGAGAATCTGAACAGCATGAACGCTGCCGGGCCTCAGGCCGGAGAGGGAGATTTTGACAGCAATGGTCGGGTTCGGCGAAGGTCCTACACCTGATCCCTGGAGGAGTGCAGTGCCTTTCGCACTGGAGGTGCCCATCGAGTCGAGATGGACTCTCGCTGTTTCGGGAGGACTGGTTCCGAGGGCGACATGATGGATCTTGGATCCATCGGGATTGGTTGAGGTTGCGATTGGCCGGAAGTCCTCTCGTGCCCTCGCTCCCGCATCAAGGTCAGATTGGATCTGGTCGCGCGCTTGCGCCGAGTACTGTGCTTGGGTGAATGGGTAGGGGGTGCCAGCTGGATTTACGACCACGACTCCTCGCATTCCAGAAATGCTTAGGTCGAAATAGACGTTGGCGCCGGAATTCGTGAAGGTCAGGGAGTACGTCGTATCGCCGTGTGGGTAGGCGTTGTTCCAGTTGTATGCCGCGGGGACCATTCGGCCGGAACTTGCGAGCCCGCTCACCCCGTCGTAGCTGGTTGATCCACAGGGGCTGATATCGATGTTGACCTCAAAGACGCACGGGGGAAAACAGGAAAGATCCCCACAGGTCCCCATGAAGGTGACGCTGTGAATTTCTTCTGTGTTCAGCGTCCAGACCACGGTATCGCCGGCATCGATGGTTATCACTTTCGGGTAGTACCCCTCGGCCTGAATTGCCTGGTCGTGCGAGTGGCCCCCCACCAGGACGTGCCAAGTTCTGGGTTGGCTCGATGCCAGCCCGCTCGCGCTGGCAGGAGTAACGGGCAGCGACGCGAGCGCACAGATCGATGTGATCAGCGCCAGCACAGCGCTTCTGAATCGGGACATCGTTGTTCCTCCTCTGAATCCGCAGCAGTTTCCAAGTCGTCAGGCCGCATTCGACCGCCAGGGCGTCATCTGGGTCCGCCGGATGTTCGTGAAATCCCCTGAACCCAGCCTACGGAGGGTTAGTCGGACCGAAATCCGGAAAAGTACTGAGGCCGGTACTGATTTTGTTGGTGAGCCGCCCGTCGGAGCATCTTTCTAAATGCGGTATGGTGGCCAGAAGGAGGCCAGATATGCGCGCTTCCCGATCTGAGCGCGGCTTGCATAACGTACCTGCGGGGATCACCAGCTTCGTCGGGCGGCGCCAGGAGTTGGCCGAGATCAAGCACCTGTTCTCCGGCTCTCGGCTCCTAACGCTAACCGGCATGGGGGGCGTCGGAAAGACCCGGCTCGCCCTCCGAGTCGCGATCGATATCCAGCGCGCTTTCCCCGATGGAGTTTGGTTGGCGGAGCTGGCGGCGCTGAACGACCCCGCACTCGTGACGCACGCCATGTTCGATGCGCTCGATTTACGCGACCAGTCGGCACGTTGGCTGGTGGCCACTCTCGCGGAATACCTCGCGCCGAAGCGCGCGCTCATCGTGCTCGACAACGTTGAGCATCTCCTCGATGCATGTGCGGTGCTTGCCGACGCTCTTCTGCGCAGCTGTCCTGAGCTCCGTATCCTCGTAACCAGTCGGCGTCCACTTGGAATCAGCGGAGAGGTCAGCTTCACTGTTCCACCCCTTCCCCGGTCGGAGGCGGTTCGTCTTTTCGCCGAACGGGCGGTTTCAGTCGTTCCCGGCTTTGCCGTGACAGCAGAAAACGAGACCGCGGTCGGCCAACTCTGCAAGCAGCTCGAGGGGATCCCGCTTGCCATCGAGCTGGCTGCGGCGCGATTGAACGTGCTCAGCGTGGAACAACTTCTGGTCCGGCTTCAGGACCGATTTAGATTGCTGACCACCGGCAGCCGGACGGCCCTGCCGCGCCAGCAAACGCTTTGGCGGACGATCGAATGGAGTTACGGCCTTCTGTCACTCGCCGACCAGATGCTGTGGCAGCGTCTAACGGTGTTCTCGGGCAGCTTCGACCTCGAGGCCATTGAGTACGTCTGCGCTGGCGAGCACCTTCCGCCCGAGGCGGTCCTCGATCAGGTTGGGCGGCTCGTGGACCAGTCGATCCTCGTTCGGGATGCCACTCGGAACCCGGTCCGCTACTCCATGCTTGAAAGCATCCGCCAATTCGGTCGGGAGAAATTGCACGAATCTGGCGGAGCAGATTTCCGACGGCGGCATCGGGACTACTACCGGCAACTGGTCATGGCCATGCAACCATTCGGGGCGTCACAGGTTCAGTGGTTCGACCGACTCAGCCTCGAGCACAGCAACCTCCGCACGGCTCTGGATTACTGCTTGACCGAGGCCGGCCAAGCAGGTGCTGGGATGGAACTCGCCAGTGCGCTGTGGCTGTACTGGGAGACTCGTGGTCGTCTAAGCGAGGGGCGGCGCTGGATCGATCAGTTCCTCAGCAGCGGGTCGGGGCCGTCAGCGGTTCGAGCTCGAGCGCTGTGGACAGCCGGCTACCTGGCGGTTGTTCAGGGTGACGTTCCTTCGGCCCGGGCTCTGCTCCAGGAAGGCCGCGACCTTAGCATGGCGTTGAGCGAGGACCGGTCGGCGGCCTTCTCGATCCATTTTTTGGGGCGGGTTCTGCTATTTCAGGAGAATCTCGGCGGCTCGGCGGCGCTCACCGAACATGCTATTGTCCTGCACCGCCAGGCCGGAGATGAGACCGGGCTAGGCTTTGCGCTGGTCCAGCTCGCCATCACCCGATGTTTTCAGAGAAGGGCAGCGGACGCCATTCGACTTCTCGAAGAGAGCGCGGACATCAGCAACCGGCATGGTGAGCGCTGGAACCTTTCCTATGTGCTTTGGGCGCTGGGATTCGCTACCTGGCTGGCAGGTCGAGCTGACGATGCGGCCGAACTCGAGCTCCGTGCGCTGCGGCTCAAGCGTGATATCGACGACCGAGTCGGGATACCGCTCTGTATTGAAGCAATGGCCTGGATCGCAGGGTCGGCCGGAAAACAGGACCGCGCAGCTGCGCTGCTTGGCTGTGCCCGGTCGGCATTGCAAGCCATCCCATCACCGCTGCCCAATCCGTTTCGGACCTACCACGATGGCTGCGAAGCACAGGCGCGAGCCCGACTCGGTGAAATGGCCTTCAGCGCAGCGTTAGGGAAGGGTGAGTCGATGAGCCTTCAAGAAGCGCTGAGATTCGCCCTCGAGGAAAAGGTAATTGGACCTGCCGCTGAGACGCAGCCCCGTGGCCCATCGCCACTCAGCCGGCGTGAAGCCGAAACAGCCTCCCTCGTGGCTCAGGGGCTCAGCAATAGAGCGGTTGCCGCAAAGCTCATGATCTCCGAGCGGACCGTCGACTCGCACGTCCTGAACATCTTGAATAAGCTCGGCATCCAGTCCAGGACGGAGATTGCGTCCTGGGTGATACGACACCAAGATTCAGTACCGGCCTCAGCACTCTCCCGGATTCGCTAGCCGGCCCCTCCGCCCATGATGGGCGGAGCGTGAGCCTGTTCATCGTCGACCGCATGATCCCCGGCTTAACGGTGCAACAGCTCAGCATTGCGCAGCACGCTATGGTTGAGAGTGCTCGCCGGCTTGGCGGAGACGGCGCGCGAATTCGCTATATCCGAAGCATGTTGATACCTGGCCAGTCGCGCTGTCTCTGCCTGTTCGAGGCAGACCACCGCAATCTCGTCAGGACCGTCAACGAAACCGCACAGTTTCCCTTCTCCCGCATCGATGAAGCAGTCGAGCTCGTAACGCCCCTGACCGTCACTGCAAAATGAAGAACCGGCTGGATGGCGTGCCCGATCACGGAGACTCGGCGCGCCTGGACGGTCTAAACTCGGCTGCCGCTGCAGGATGACATGCTGAGCCTGTCGTCGAACGGCAGCCACCGGGTTTTGGCTAACACGGAGCACGTAGCGCTCATCGAAGACCAGACCCGTGCGGCCACCGCGAGTCAGGCGATCCAGGATGTAGTGACGTCAGTTCGTAACGCAACGCCGCTGGCCAAGCCCTGATATGGGCTAACCGGACCGTCGTTGTTTCTGCGGCGAGGAAAGCAGTACGCGCGAGCCATGGCCCGGGAATCGTGCCAGAATCTAGACCGACCGAACTCGACGTGGTCGTCATCGGTGGGCGAAGTTGCTCTAGCCCACCGGTCGCTCGCGGAGCAACGCAAGCAGGCGGTCGCTCCCTACCTGCTTGCTAATGAAGCGAAGCCTTCGATGCCCCCGTTTGGCCCGCATGGCCTTTATGGTGGTCTCGAACGCAAGTTAAGTTACCGAGCGGTGGCGACGAGTTCGTCGGCCTCATCCTGGGCGATGACCGCGTCGATCACCGCGTACTCGGCCGAGTCGATAGCATACGTGGCCCACGCGACCATATCGGTCGCGTACTCCTCCGCGTCATCGGCGTTGCGCTTGGCTCGGTCCAGCTTCCGCTCGGCCCGTCGCTGGTCCATCTTCGTTTGCAGCTCTGCACGCCGCTGCTCGAACCGCGCTGTCGTGTCCGCCCACCAGGACCGAGCGTCCGCCTGGGCCTTCCCTGCCGAGGACTGGATGTTCTGCGCTTCCGTCTTCACCTTTGATTGCAGCTTCTCACGCTGCTCCTCAAGCTTGGTGCGGTCCTTTGACCGGGTGGTAGCAGCGGCGTCCTCTAGCTGCTTTGTCCGGTTCGCGAGATCCGTTAACTGATCAGACAGGGCCATGGTTACCTCCAACCGTGATTTGCGCGAGCCCACCTCCCTCGACCAGTTAGCCTAGCGCTGGCTAGCCGGGTTGCACCAGTGCCAAACTGCCCTGAACCTGCAGGAACCTGCAGGACTATCGACCCATCAGTTCGAGATGATCACGAGCGACGTCCCTTACGTTGCGGCCCTTCGAGCGCGTGACACTTCACCGCATCGACCCCACGGACAAGCAGCCAAACGGCCAGTATCGGCACAGCAAGTACCTGTGGCACGAGAAAAAGGGAGGCATCGGCCGGAGCCAAGAGCCACACGAGGCTGGCAATCACGAATCTCAGACCAGTGCTCGAGACGATGCCATAGAACACATTGAAGATGCCATAGAACACATTGAAGAGGTTGCCGGCAGCCCTATCGATGTTGAGCGAAAGCAGCGCGAGCGAGTGGAGTTGGTAAGCCGACAAGGCCTTCAAGTACCCCGCCCCTCCCAGGATGAGGGAGGGCGCGAAGTAGAAAAGCTCCGCGAACGCGACGGTGGCGGTGGCCATGAGTCGGAACAGCACGCCAGAAAGGCGAGGTTCGGGTGGACAGGTCGGAGCAAGACGTCGCAGGAGAAAGGTCAGCGCGACATCTGTGATGGCCTCCCCAAGATAGGGGAGGTCGCCTGGGCCGGCCTGATCGAGGACTGGGCGGATGGGCTCACGGCTGCCTTCTAAGCCCGATTTCGTATTCAAAATCTGGAGCCGACGAGCGGATTCGAACCGCTGAC
>QHZK01000258.1 GCA_003224635.1 Acidobacteriota bacterium
ATCCAGGACCCCGGCGTCACATGGGTGAGGATGCCGTGGGGCGCCAGCTCGAGCGCCTCCGAAGCAGTGACGGCCTTGAGGTCAGAGTCCCGCGCCACCAGGCCATAAAAGCTCTTCAGGAATTCCCTGCCGTTGCCCGGATAGTACTCCCAGCAGTTTTCGCCGTCCAGGATCACGGAGACCACCGCGGGACTGCGCCCGGTGCTCCGGCCTGCGGCCCGGATGCGCTGATGGAGGTCGTGAGCGGCAGCGTGGGGCTCCATTCGCGAATAAACAAAGCCGATGAGGTCGGAAAGCTGGTGGTCGCGGAAGAAGATGCTGATTCCCGGATCTCCCTGCCCGCGGCCGGGAAAGCGATGCGGGCGGTAGAGCTCGTGCCCCCCGGAAACCGTTCCGTCCGC
>QHZK01000259.1:0-5966 GCA_003224635.1 Acidobacteriota bacterium
TTGGGCGCGGGCGTCTTCGGGATGGCAGAAACGCTGCCGAGGCAGATTCACGCCCGGGTGAGACTCCGCCGCGATGCTCGCGTCGCAGAGGAGCGGCAGGATGGGGTGGTAGAAGGGCGAAGTGGAGAGCTCGATCTGGCCGCGGGCGCCGGCCGCGCGGTACTCCTCAAGTGTTACCCGAAACAATTCGATCTCTTTATTGTAAAGCACGCGCTTATCGGCTTCCGAGTATCCGCGCGCTTTCAACACCAGCCCCCGCACCTGGCTGTCCGCCGCCAGGTAAATCTCATCGAACCACGCAAGCTGCGAGACCACCTGGAGGTCGCGCCAGTCCTGGGTGGAAAGGCGCACCGAGGCGCGGGGTCGCTCCCCGGCGGCCCCGGCCTTTTCATCGAGTTCGCGAAAGCGCGGGAGCCGGTCCAGCAGGCCCCGGTTCACCTGGAAGGCCTGACCCAAAAGGATTTCACGGTCCTTCGCCGTCAGCTTGTCAGCGGGTTTGAAAGCAACCTCATAAGGAGACTCGCTCGCGGTAGCATTGGCGTAATCCTCGATTTGCGCAACCAGAGACGGGACCAGATTAAACGTGAGGTGGACCGAGGGAAACTCGCGCAGGATGGCGGCCATTCCCCAATAGTCCTTGAGCGCATGCAGGCGGACCCAGGGCATGACGTAGCGGCCCTCGGCCAGGTCCTTGTAAAAAGGCTGGTGCATGTGCCACAGAAGCATGAGGTACGTTTGGGCCATATTTTAGTCGGTCAGCTTCTCAGTTCTTCAGTTGTCAATGCGTAAGCTTGTCAGTAAGACCGACGAACTGAAATGCTGGCTCCCCTCTTAAGCGTTTCCTTTGCCGCCTTGAGAATGATCATGCTAGCATAAGGCAGGTGGAAATTCGGAAATTGGAACGTTGCTAAATTTTTGGCAGGTATAGAGCCTCTTGTAATCCTTAGATTTCGATTCGCTGGACGATCCCTCGCCAAGGAAGAATGATGAAGGGCAAGTCGGCAACGCAACAGAAACTGACGCAGCATTTCGGCGACCGCCCATTGGAGCAGGTCGTCACGGCTGCCCGCACTTTTCCGCTCGCCTCTAGAGTTGACGTTCAAGTTGCGATTGACGAGCTTTTCGCGAGCCGAGAAAAACCGGCGCTGTTGGGAATTCATTCACCCTTCGGCCACGAGACGACCACTCTTGCTCACCTGTTCGCCCGAGGACCTTATCCAGTGGAATTCGGTCCCCTCCAACATGACGACGTCGACATCGGGGATCCCTCGCTGCCACGACGCTGCCTGAATAACGGACTCTGGTTGTCAAAAGACCAAGAGTTCCCGTTCGCGCTGTTGCTGAGCGCCGCGATGGAGTACGGCAGAGTTGTTGGAGTCCATCTCGAACTGGCAGTTCCACAGGGCGAGCGTGGGCTCGAGTTTTCTCAGATTTTCTTCCGTGATCTAGAGTCGCGGGTAAATGCTGGAAGAACATACCGAGGTAGAGTTATCTCGCTCGAAAGCCATCGCGAGTACTCCGGCCGGGGCGGAGCCGTAAAGGTACACCGCCTCCGTGCCGTCCGCCGGGAAGAAGTAATCCTGCCCGAGAAGACACTCAGCCTCTTGGATCGCAATGTAGGCAGCTTCATCCACGCCCGAGCACACATCAAGCGCCTTGGCTTCTCGGCCAAAAAGGGGCTTCTATTTTATGGATCGCCAGGGACTGGGAAAACGCACACCATTCACTACCTCGCCTCTCAATTGCCGGAGCACACCACTCTCCTGATCACCGCCGAACAAGTCGGTTTGCTCGATGAATATTTTCGGCTCGCTCGCTTCTTGCAACCCTCGATGGTCGTTGTCGAAGATGTTGACCTCATCGCCCGCGTGCGAGAACGGATGGGTAGCCCGTGCGAAGAAGTCCTCCTCAACAAATTACTGAACGAGATGGATGGGTTGCGCGAAGACGCCGATGTCATATTCGTTCTCACTACTAACCGCCCGGATCAAATTGAACCTGCTCTGACGGCCCGGCCCGGCCGCATTGACCAAGCGATAGAGTTTCCGTTGCCGGATGAGCAGGGTCGCTCCAAACTGATCAATCTTTACTCGCGCGGGCTCGAACTTTCTGGGGCTCTCCTCGAGTTGACTGTCCGGAGGACGAAAGGCGCGAGCCCGGCATTCATTAAGGAACTCATGCGCCGCGCCGCTCAATTCCAATTCGAAATGCGCTCCGATGGGAAGCTCCAGGAAGCCGCTCTTGACGGCGCATTAGAAGAGATGGTCTTCAGCGGCGGGACGCTTAATTTAAAGCTGCTCGGCGGCTCAAGCACTGAACTGGGCTTCACATGCGAGACCCCGCTCCGCTCGTCGAAATCCCAGTGAGGGGAATAGATACACTCGAACTGAATTTAGTTTCGAATTTCCAGTTTCGACGAAAAATCCATGCGCATTCTGACCCGCTACATCCTGAGGGAAATCGCTTCCCATTCGCTACTTGGGCTGCTTATCTTCAGCTTCGTCATTTACATTAAACACCTGGGCTACGTTCTCGAGCTGGTAGTCAGGCATGATTTGCCCCTCCTCAAGATCTTATCTGTCTTCGCCCTTCCGCTTCCTGCCATTCTGGTGCTGACCATTCCCATGGCTGTGCTGGTCGGGACCCTGATCGGACTGAGCCGGATGGCCGCCGACGGCGAGGTGATCGCGGTACGGGCCTCCGGGATCGGCTTGGCTCAGTTCGTGCTTCCGGTGATGCTCTACGCCCTGCTCGGCTGGGGGCTGGCCGGATGGATGAGCCTATCACTCGCGCCCGCAGCCGGCCGCGAGCTGGTCCACATGCAGGCCAGCCTCAAGGCCAGCCAGATACCCTACGAAATCCGCCCCAAGGTTTTTGTCGAGCAATTCCCGAACAAGCTTCTGTATCTTCAGGACGTAACGGGAGCGCACTCGCGCTGGCGCGGCGTCTTCATCGCCGACAATACCCAGCGCGACGCGCCCCAGGTAACACTGGCCGCGAGCGGCATCCTGACGAACAATTCGCGCTCGCGGGCCCCCTCTCAGAGCTTGACCCTCCACCTCGAGCGCGGAGCGACGCACGAGACCGACCCTGAGCATCCGGAACAATATTCGGTCGCCTCGTTTACCGAGACCGACATTCCAATTCCTTTCGATCAAAGCAGCGCCACGGGCCCTGAGCGGCTGACCCCTTCGCTCATGCCGCTCGGGGCGCTGGTCGAGCTTACCCGCGACCCGGGCCAGCGGCGGGCGGCGCTGGTCGAGTTGAACTACCGCTTGGCCCTTCCCATGGCGTCGCTGGTCCTGGCTCTGGTGGGAATTCCGCTCGGCCTCTTCCACCGCAAAGGCGGCAAGGCCGTCGGGGTGATCCTGACCATCCTGCTGGTGTTCGTCTACTACATCCTGATGGCATTTGGGTGGAGCTTTGCCAAACAAGGGAGGCTCGATCCGACGGTGGGCCTGTGGACGGCGAACGCGGTCTTCGCCGTGGCGGGAATTCTGATGCTGGCCGCCATGCCGCGGGTGCGCGCCCGCCTGCAGTTGGCGGTGGATTGGATCGAGAACCTGGCGCGCCGCGCCCGCGTGACCGTCAAGCGTCGGCGCCGCCGCTCCCGCCGCACTTCCGACAAGGCCCTGCTGAAGCCGCGGGCGCCCGGCAGCCGCCTCCTGCAGATCCTCGATGGCTACGTGATTCGCGACTGGCTTTTCTACCTGGGCGTGATGGTCCTGGCCTTCACCGGCGTCTACGTGATCTTCGATTTCTTCCAACTCCTGGGCGACATCATTCGCAACCACGCGAGCGCGGCGGTGGTGCTGAACTACTATCGCTTCCTGATCCCCCAGGTGCTCTTCTTCCCCGTGCTTCCCCTAAGCGTTCTGGTGGCGACCCTGGTCAGCTTCGGCCTGCTCACCCGGACCAACCAGATCACGGCTATCAAAGCGGCGGGCATCAGCCTGTACCGGATCGCTGTGCCCGTGTTCATTGCGGCGGCTGTGCTCAGCGCGGGAATGTTCGTGCTCGAAGACGGATACCTTCCCGCGCTCAACCAGCGCCAGGACGCCTACCGCAACCAGATCAAGGGCCGGCCGGCGCAGACCTACTTGCGGCCCGACCGCCAGTGGATTTTCGGTCAGTCGAGCCGCATCTACAACTATCGCTTCTTCGACCCGGACCGCAACGTCTTCGCCAACTTGTCCGTCTTCGAGTTCGACCCGGCCAAGTTCCAGATGACGCGGCGGGTCTACGCCGGGCGCGCCTTCTGGGAGGACCACATTCAGGGCTGGGTGCTCGAGGACGGCTGGGTCAGGGACCTGGCGGGCGACCGCGTGGCGTCGTACATGCCCTTCTCCGTGGCCACCTTCAAAGAATTGAACGAGGAGCCGCCCTACTTCAAGAAAGAGGTGAAGACTTCGGAGCAGATGAGCGTTAGGGAGCTCGGCCGCTATATCAACGAGCTCGCCCAGAGCGGCTTTGACGTGGTGCGGCTCTCCGTGCAGTTCTATCGCAAGTTCTCGCTGCCACTGGTCGCCTTCGTGGTGGCCCTGATCGGGGTGCCGTTTTCGCTGCAAGGCGGCGCGAAGGGCGCCGTCTCCGGCTTCGCGCTCAGCATCCTGATTGCGGTCGCTTACTGGTCGGTCTCGAGCCTGTTCGAGGCCATGGGCAACCTGCACCAGCTTCCGCCGGTGGTCGCCGCCTGGTCGCCCGACGTGTTCTTCGGCCTGGGGGGAGTCTACTTGTTGCTGCGCATTCCTACTTGACGAAGCCGGGGCGGCTCGTCACTTGCCACTTGTCACTTTGCCACTGTTCTTGGACTCCGGCATCGCAGCGATTACGGAACGCAAGAGGTCGTTCACGGCTTCCGACGACTTGAAAATCGCAGCGACATCCGGTTCGAGGACAACGGCGATCACGCCTTCCGACATCTTTTCTGCAAAGCGATTCGGCTTGGCCCGGCTGTAATCGAACCGGTACTCCTTCCGCATCGCGTCGCGTGCGGTCTGCGATTTCCTACGTGCGGATATTTTCTTCATAGTCTTTACGCTCAAGGGGTGTTGCTTTGCGCGCGCTTATTATTCGAATTCTTGTTCCGCGAACTGTGAAACAGACCAGAATCAGCCGCTGTTTCACGGAGTGCCCAATGATAATCTCGCGCGGCTCATCTTCAGAGTGCTCTTCATCATCGAAAATTTGAGCGAGTGGGTCTCGAAAAATCGTCAAGGCTTCTTCAAAATCAATCCCGTGAGTGGCGCGATTAGCCTCAGCCTTCTCCCGGTCCCACTCAAACTCGAGACTCATTCAGGTTTGAATCATATCACGGGAGCTTGCGCGCGCGCACCACGACAACATTCCCTGCCCTTCTCCCTCACCATCAGGCGGTTGGTCTCGTCACTCGTCACTTGTTCTTGGGATGTCGTCGCGTCGACCTTGCGTGGCAGACAGAGTGGGCCACCTTGGAACTACAGCTCATTTCCACTCCGCACTTCAAGTAAAACTTTAGACTCGGCGGTCGTTACGAGATAAGATGTACGTGTGGCGAGCCCCGGAGATGGGGTGGCGCATACATGGCGTAGTTTGCCACGTATGCGTCTCGGGAGGTAGAACGATTGTCAGTCAATTATTAGGCTCCAGATGCACCACCTCCACCCAATGGCCCCTCAAAGCTTGCCGGGTCAGCGGTAGCAGTCGGTTGAGGAGCTTCTCGACCTCAATGAAGAACTCAAGCTGCGGAATCTTTAGCTTGTCACGATAACCCGACTTCGCCAACTTGGCCTCGCTAAGAAAGAAGTGGTTGCGCGAATCAAAAACGAGCAGGTCAGGCGGATGGGTATCGTCGCGATTTTTCTTCTCAGAGTTACAGACAAAGTTGGCCCCTTCCTCTCCCAATAGCTTCCGTGCTTTGCAGTGGCGTTCTCTCCTTTCGGGGTATTTCTCGAGGGCGCGGTCGCGGTAGTCGCGTATAACGCCGT
>QHZK01000259.1:6047-10689 GCA_003224635.1 Acidobacteriota bacterium
GTTCACTAGTTGCGGAATTTGTTTGCGGCGAAGCTCGTCCTCGCCTAACAAAAGATGGCCGTTAGGATACTTCCCGTAAGTCCTGTACCATTCGCGCGTCAGTTTTGCCTGGAGGTATCGGTCCAACTCCTTGGCTTGGTACCGCAACGGCTCCGGCGCAATCACGCTTCCGACCTCATCGAGACGCTTGCGGACCTCCGATGACAAGAATGACAAGTCGCAGGCCCTCACAATCAAGCTTAGCTTCCTCCTTTCACTTCGGATCGCCTCAAGCCGGAATTCCGTTTTCACTTCCGGCCGACCGGTAACATACCCCCGACCGCCTCTGGATGCAAGGTTGCAGTCAAGAGCCCGCGCGGAAGGCTCGCTCTTACGCCGTCGTATACACCTTCTCCGCCGAGCGCTTCACCGCCGACTGCGCCGCCGCCAGGCGCGCGATTGGGACGCGGTAGGGCGAGCAGCTCACGTAATCGAGTCCGGCCTCGGCGCAGACCTCGATCGACGCGGGGTCGCCTCCGTGCTCGCCGCAAATCCCGACCTTGAGCTTGGCGCGGCTTTCCCTGCCCTCTTTGGTCGCGAGCTTCAGCAGCCGCCCGACGCGCTTCGGGTCGAGCACGGCAAAGGGGTCGGCGGGCCAGATTTTCTGGCTCACGTAAACGTTGATGATTTTGCCGCAATCGTCTCGCGACAAACCAAATGTAGTCTGCGTCAGGTCGTTGGTGCCGAAGCTGAAGAACTCCGCCTCGCGCGCGATTTCCCCCGCCGAGAGCGCCGCCGCCGGCAGCTCGATCATGGTCCCGACCAGGTAGTCCACCTCCACGCCCTTCTTCTTGAACACCTCGCTCGCCACGCGGTTGACGATCTCTTTCTGCAAGGCCAGTTCCTTTACGTCGCCGACGAGCGGGATCATGACCTCCGGCTTCGCCTCGATGCCTTTCTTCTTGCAGTCGCAGGCAGCCTCGAAAATGGCGCGCGCCTGCATCTCCGTAATCTCCGGATACATGATGCCGAGGCGGCAGCCCCTCAGCCCGAGCATCGGATTGAATTCATGCAGTCCTTCAACTACTTCCAGCAACCTTTTGAGTTTGCTAAGCTTCGCTCCCTTCTGCCGCTTCGCTTCCAGCACCGCGATTTCCACCATGAGCTCCTCGCGCTTGGGCAGGAACTCGTGCAGCGGCGGGTCGAGCGTGCGGATGGTCACTGGCAACCCGTCCATCGCTTCGAACAGCCCGAAGAAGTCCTTGCGCTGCATGGGCAGCAGCTTCAAGAGCGCAGCGCGGCGCTCCTTCTCATACTTGGCCGCTTCTTTCGCGTCCGCCGTGTCCTTGCAGGCCATGATCATGCGCTGTACGTGCGGCAGCCGTTCCTTGGCAAAGAACATGTGCTCCGTGCGGCAGAGGCCGATCCCTTCGGCGCCGTACCGCCGCGCCGCCAGGGCGTCGCGCGGAATGTCGGCGTTGGCGCGGACGCCCAGCTCGCGGTTTTCGTCGGCCCATTTCATCAGCGTAGCGAAGTCGCCGCTCGTGGGGTCCGGCTCCCTCGTGCTGGCTTTCCCCTCGATCACGCGCCCGGTCGAGCCGTCGAGCGAAATCCAGTCGCCTTCCTTGATGACTTTGCTTCCAATCCGAAGCTGCTTGCGCTTCTCGTCGACTTCGGCCTCGGCGCAGCCCGCCACGCAGCTCTTCCCCATGCCGCGCGTGACCACGGCCGCGTGCGACGTCATGCCGCCGCGCGAGGTGAGAATGCCGACCGCGACTTCCATGCCGTGGATGTCATCAGGAACGGTTTCGGCCCGCACCAAGATCACCGGCTGCGTCTTGCCTCTCGTCACGGCATCGTCGGCCGTGAAGACCACGCGCCCCACGGCCGCGCCGGGCGACGCCGGTAACCCCTTGGCCAGCACCTTCACAGGCTTCGATTCATCAAGCACTGGATGAAGCAGTTGATTGAGCTGCTCGGGCTCGACGCGCAACAACGCTTCCAGGGGCGTGAGCAGGCCCTCCTTGGCCATCTCAACCGCGATCTTGACCGCGGCGGGACCCGTGCGCTTGCCGTTGCGCGTCTGCAGCATGTAGAGCTTGCCTTCCTGGATGGTGAACTCGAAGTCCTGCACGTCCTTGTAGTGCTTCTCGAGACGGGTGGTAATCTCGCGAAGCTGGTTGTAGGCGGCGCGATTGATCTTCTCGAGCTCGCTGATGTGGACCGGAGTCCGCACGCCGGACACCACGTCCTCGCCTTGGGCGTTCATCAGGAACTCGCCGTAGAATTCCTTCTCTCCCGTGGCCGGGTTGCGCGTAAAACCCACGCCCGTCCCCGAGGTCGCGCCCATATTGCCGAACACCATGGCTTGGACGTTGACCGCGGTGCCGAGGTCGTCCGAGATCTTGTTCATGCGCCGGTAGGTGGCCGCGCGCTCGTTGTACCAGGAGCGGAATACGGCTTCGATGGCCATCGCAAGCTGCACCCTCGGGTCCTGCGGGAAATCCTTCCCGGTCTTCTTGCGCACCAGGCTCTTGTAGCCCGCGATGATCTGTTTCAAGTCCTCGGGCGCCAGCTCGGTGTCCAGCTTGAACCCGCGCTTCTTCTTCTGGCCGTCGAAGATGCGCTCGAACTCTTCCTTAGGGATATCGAGCACCACGTTCCCGAACATTTGGATGAAGCGGCGATCGCTGTCGTAGGCCCAGCGCGGATTCCCGGTGCGCGCGGCGAAGGCCTCGGCGATCTTGTCGTTTATGCCGAGGTTCAGGATCGTGTCCATCATGCCGGGCATGGAGAACTTGGCGCCCGAGCGCACCGACACCAGGAGCGGCCTGGCAGGGTCGCCGAGCTCCTGGGCGAGCAGCTTTTCGAGCCAGTCGAGCGCCTGCTGATATTCGCTGGCGATGAACTCGGGCATCCTGTTGCCGTTCTCGAAGTACAGCCGACAGCCCGAGGTGGCGATGGTGAACCCGGGCGGCACGGGCAGCCCGGCGTTGGTCATTTCCGCCAGACCCGCGCCCTTGCCGCCCAGCACGTCCTTCATCGCGCCATCGCCTTCCGCCTTGCCACCGCCGAAGAAGTAAACGTATTTTTCCATTTCATTCGCTCCCTCTAACGACCAGTTTATCGATTGATATTCTGGGTCACGGATTCCGCGCATCGGGCAAATATGGGATGTCCGCCCCCCTGAAGCTGGGAAAAACGAACAGCCCTCACGCAAAGACGCCAAGGCGCAAAGACCTGCAAGCGAGGAATCCTTTGTTTGCTTTGCGACCTTTGCGCCTTTGCGTGAGATCGTTTTGGTTTCGAACGATTTCCTCGCGCCTTCCCTTGCGCTCGCTGTTCGCAACTCTATTTTCGTAATGCCAAGCCTAAAGCCACAACCGTGATGATCACACCCACGACGGGTCCGACCCGTGTGTACCAAAAGGCGAGCCGAGGGGAGTGCCACACAAACGGTATGGCGAAAACCGCAAACACCACAAAAAAGCAGATCAGCCCGCCTGCGACCCTGTTGCTTCTCCAGAGGATGATGGTCATCAGTTTCCTGTTCGCGGCGACGCCCGCTTCCGGCTCGTCACTCGTCACTTGTCACTTGTCACTGCTCTTGATGTCGACGCGCCGACAGAATCTAAAGCTTTACTTTCAATCTGCGAAAGGTCAACGATAGTACTGAAAACGCCGTTGAGATGATTAAGCAGCCTCAGGCGATTCTCCCGAATCAGAATCTCATTTGCCATCACCATTACCGAGTCGAAGAAGCGGTCGATGGGCTCTGACAACCTGGCCATTTCAAGCAAGGCAGCATCAAAACGCCCCTCGGCCGCAAATTTTCTCGCCTGTTCTTCTACTGATTTGATTTCTTGCCCGAGAACCTTTTCTGCCTCCTCCTTGAAAAGGTCCGTCCTGAAGTGCGACCCTAACGAAACCGGGCTGTCGGCAGACTTACTCAAAATGTTGCGAATCCTTTTTGCGGCGCCACACAGCGTCAAGAAAGCCTCATCGTGTCGGACCGATTGGCACGCCACAGCCCTCTTCCGGATATTCACCGGGTTGTCGCAGAAAGCCTGCCAGCAATTTTCAAGGTGATCTGGATCGTCTCGCCGAGGACGGAATGCCAGGCTCGCGCGGACTACGTCGTATTGCAACCGGTCGACGGTCTCGAGGTAGAAGGCCACTCGCTCGCGGAAAAACTCAACGACTTCGTCGGTCAAGTCTTCGAGCTCGGAGCGCCCGGCATAGAATTCGGGAAGACGCGTCGAGTTTAATTGAAATCTCGAAGTGAAGCAACGTCTTCACAATTCCGTTCGCCTGCCGTCGCAAGCCGAACGGATCAGTCGAACTGGTGGGAGCAAGCCCGACAGCGAAGCCTGTTGCCACAGCATCAATCTTGTCGGCCAGGGAGACCACGACTCCGATCAGGCTGCTAGGGGGCTGATCCTCCAAATTTGTGGGGCGGTAGTGCTCACGGATGGCTTGGGCGACTTCCGCCTTTTCGCCCTGTGCGTTCGCGTAGATACCGCCGACTACCCCCTGAAGTTCCGGAAATTCTTGCACCATCTGTGTCGTCAAGTCACATTTCGAAAGTTTTATCGCTTCGAGCGCTAGATTCTCGCCATCCTCGCTCATCCTTTGCTGATTTACCAAACCTGCCGAAATCCCT
>QHZK01000260.1 GCA_003224635.1 Acidobacteriota bacterium
CACCACGTGATCCGCTTGGCCAGCGCTCGTAAAATCACTTCTCGGACTTTCATCATCCGCTCCACCGCGGCCTCTGAGTACTGCTTCATCCCTGCCTCCTTGTCGGGCAGGTAGCTTTACCCCGAGACCGCTTCGAGCGGACAGATCACGTGCTAATTGACCCGGACATTTGATGTGCTAACGACACTTTCCAACTTTCCTCTTGACAGCTAGGATAGCCGGTGCTACAAGCTCAAACGAGTTCCCCTCTGGCGTCGTTGGTCGTCTGAGTCCCAGTCCGCCATGCGCGCGCATGAGTTGCGTCGGTCGCCGGACCGATTCGGTCGCGTATGTCGCCGAGCCCCGGGGTCCGGTGCGGCTCGCCCCACCTTCCCTCAAGGAGAACAAGACATGAAAAGGCATTGCATCCTATGGGCTGCGCTGAGTATCTCGACGATTCTCCTGGCAGCGTCTCTGCTTCCGACGCGCGCCTTCGCTCAAGGCACCGACTCCGCCCTGGTTCGCGGTACCGTGACGGACTCGAGCGGCGCTTCCATCCCTGGGGCAACCGTGACCATGACGAATGACGGAACCCAGATCTCTGAGAAGGCAATCACCGACCAGATGGGCCGGTACATCTTCCAGGTCCTCAAGCCCGCTTCCTACACCGCCGCGGTCGAATCGCAGGGATTCAAGACCGTAGTGCGGAAGAACATCATCTTGCGGGTCGGCGACCAGACGGACATCGACTTCAGTCTCCAAGTGGGAAGCGTCACCCAGACGGTCGAAGTCTCGGCAGAGGCGCCGCTGTTGAACACGGTCAGCGCGGCGCTGGGATCACAGGTGACCAGGCGATACCTCATTAACCTGCCGCTGCAGGACCGCAACATCGCCGAATTGACTTACCTGACGCCCGGGATCACGGAAGTTTCCGGTTGCGACATCAACTGCACGGGCGGCACGAACTTTGCCTCCAACGGCCAGCGCTTTGCGACGGCCGAGATCCGGCTCGACGGCGCGCTGGCCAGCACGCCCGAAGGTGGGGAAGGCGGCTCGACCAATGGCCGCTACCAGCCTTCTGTAGAAGCGATAGAGGAATTCACCGTCCAGAACAACAGCTATTCCTCCGAGTACGGTAGTAACGGCGGCACGGTCATCAACATCGTCACCAAATCCGGCACCAATCAATATCATGGTTCCGGCTGGTATTTCATGCGCCGCCCGGGCTTGGACGCCAACGACTTCTTCTCCAATGCCACCGGCACGCCCAAGGGAACTTACCGGCACGACCAGTACGGTGGTTCCGTCGGCGGGCCGATCCTTCGGCAGAAGACCTTCTTCTTCTTCGATTATGAAAGGACTCGCGACAACGCGCCCAACACCATCACCACGTCGGTCCCAACCGCCGCCGAGCGGAACGGCGATTTCTCCCAACTGCTCGCCGATGGCAGGCAACTTTACAACCCCTCTCCCTCGGCGGTGACCTGCACCGGCACCGGCATCAACAGAGACTGCACTCGCGCTCCGTTCCTTGGAAACTTCATTCCGAGTAGTCTTTGGGACCCGATTGGGGCAAAGATGATGAATCTGTACCCTCAGCCCAATCAGCCCGGCGACGTAGAAGGATTTGGCAACTTCGCGGCCAAAGTTGTCTATCCGAGTCACGGGTACCAGTTCGACGTCCGCGTCGATCACGACTTCAGCGCCAAAAGTCGCTTGGACGCGCGTTACAGTCATCAAAGCGGCGAGAGCGATAACCCGGATCCCTACTTTCTTGAGTCGACCAAGTACCAGACCCGCACGCGCAATTTCGTGCTGGAACATAACTGGAACGCCACTCCAACCCTGCTGTGGGTGAATCGTATCGCGGTGATGCGCCAAAATAACCCGGAGACCACGACGAGTTCCGTGGACCCGACCTCGATCGGCTTTCCAGCCGTCCTGGTCAACAATACCTATTTCAATGAAATGCACTTCCCCAACGTCAGCTTTGACGACGGCTATCAGGCCCTGGGCCTCACCAACGGCTGCTGCACGGACACGGTCGAGACCGATACCCAATGGCTTATCGATAGCCAACTCACGTGGCTCAAGGGTCCCCACAACCTGAAGTTCGGCTTTGAAAAACGCATCTTCCTCAACTCCTTCTTCCAGCCGGATAACACCAGTGGCGACCTCTACTTCGGCCCGTCCATGACTGCAAGCGACGTATTCAACCCGGACTCCTCGCAGGGCAACGGCTTGGCTTCGATGCTTCTCGGCTTTCTCGACGTCAACTCCGCCGGTGTCACCGCCCGCCCGCACGTGGCCAACAAGTCCGCGGAGACGTCGTTTTACGTCCAGGACGATTGGAAGGCAACAGGTCGGCTGACGCTTAACTTGGGCTTGCGCTATGAATGGAGCACACCCTATTCCGAGCGCTTCAACCGCAACATGTTCAGTTGCTTTAATTGCGACAGCGGCGTGTTCGTGCCGAGCGTTAACTTGATCAGCCAGACCGGACAAGACTTCGGCGTATTGCCGGGGCGTGAAATCTTCGGGACAACGCAACTGGCGACGGCCAGCCACCGACACGCCAACTCGGATTTGAACAACGTCGCGCCCCGCGTGGGCTTGGCCTACCGGCTGAATGATAAGACCGTCCTGCGAGCCGGCGCGGGCGTTTACTACGGCTTGAACTTCGCCACCAACTGGCAATATGGGGCGAGAGCCTGGAACAAGTATGTGAGCATACCGAGTTCACTCGACGGAGGCGTAACACCGTGTGCAACGCTGGAAAACCCCTTCCCCTTGCTGAGTGATCCCACTTGCAAGACGCCCGGGCCCTTCAACGGGCCCCCAGGCGGCAAATACGGCGCCTTGACCAACTGGGGATACGACGACGATAACCACGGTAGTAATACCTTCCGGAATGGTGAGATTTATCAGTGGAACCTCGGTATCGAGCGCCAACTCCCAGCCCAGATGGTCCTCGACCTGAATTACTCGGCCAGCCGCGCCACTCATCTCCCGTGGAACTATTCCACCGAAAACCGTAACTTCATCGACGCGAAGACGCGCGAAACACTGGGTCCCGACACCCTCAGTACGCCCGTCACCAACCCGTTCCAGCGCTTGTTCGTCCCGGTGAATGGTTCCACGCCGCTGTTTTCCTACAACGACGTCTCCGACTCGATCTACACGAACCCGTACGTGCCTTATGGCGACCTGCTGCATCCTTTTCCCCAATTCCCAGGAGCCTTCTCGGGCTTCCCGTTGTTCGTCGCCAGCTCCTCCTATCATTCCTTGCAGGCCCGCTTCGAAAAACGCACCTCGCATGGCCTCAGCTTCCTCGGCGCTTATACGTTTTCGAAGTTCCTCACCAACTCGGACGCTGGCGGCAACGCTTGGATCGGCAGTCTAGGGTTTGTCGGCGCGCCACAGGATTTAACCAACCTGCGCGCCGAGAAATCCGTGAGCGGCAACGACACTCCGCAGCGGCTGGTGTTCGCCGTTGCTTACCAACTGCCGGTGGGCCGCGGGAGACCTTTGGGCCGCAATATGAACCACGTCCTCGACGGGATCTTCGGCGGGTGGCAGGCCAACAGCGTTACGACCCTCCAATCTGGCCAGCCACTTACCATCTTTGAATCGAACAACACCATCACCGACGGCCACCAGCGGCCCAACGTTACTGGCAATCCGTGCAGTGGCACCGATATTCACGCTGTGGTCTCAGCAAGTCTTTCAGGCGGAACCGCCAACTACTTCAACTCCAACGTGCTCTCCGATCCCCAACCCGAATATCCCGGCAGTGCTCCCCGCTACTTTTCCAACTGCCGGGTGCAGGGCATCAACAACACGAATTTGGGGATCTCGAAGCGGTTCATCATCAAGGAGAATACGTATATTGAGGCGCGTGCTGATGCGTTTAATGCCTTCAACAGGCCGCGCTTCGGTCCACCGCAGGAAGCGTTTGGCGATCCAACGTTCGGACAAATCTTCAGCCAAGCCAACTCTCCCAGACACGGCCAAGTCGGGATCCGCTTCGTGTGGTGAGCCTGCTGGCGTCGTGCTGCCAGCCCTCTCACTCACGCATCCGCTCGGTTTGCCGGGGGCTGGCGGGCTGCGCTACATTTGAGGCATGTGGCGGGTCATTTCTAGCTCCCGACGAGAAATACGAGAGAGCAAGCCCACACGCTTCGTGTATCCAACTGCGGTCCCGCCCGCCCTAAAGAGGAGACCAAAGACATTTCGCCTTTGCCCCTCCGCTTTCCGGTTCTGCTTACGATGACCCTCCTTCTCATGCTTTGTAGGACTTGGGGGGCTTCCGGCATCCCTCGCGACGGATCGGTGGAAGCACAGGTGCATGCGGACAAAGCACAGCGACTGATCCGGGAAGGAAACCTCGACGGCGCGGAAGCAGAACTGCGGGTGTCAGTACAGTTGGATCCGAGGAATCCGGTGTATTGGGGCTCGCTTGGCGCAGTGCTCGGAATGGAGAGAAAGCTGGAAGAGTCCGACGCCTATCTTGAGAAGGCCCTTGGCCTCAATCCCGCCGATTGGGTTACCCGACGCAATCTAGCCTCGAATCAATACCAGTTGGGGCAATTGCAGCCTGCAAAAGAGAACTTGCAGACGGTCTTGAAGGCAGCGCCAAGTGATAACACCACTCGCCTGCTGCTCGGCATGATCGCCGAAGAATCGAAAGACTACACCGCGGCGGTAAAGTGGTTGGCCTCTGTCCCCGACCAGGTCCGGCAGCGGCCGGAATCGATGGTGGCCTTGACAAGAGCCTATTACAACCTGGGATACAAAGAGAGGGCCCGCCAGACGCTCAAGGATTTACTGGTTCTCTCAACCCGGCCCGATTGGCGGGAAGGAGTGTTACGGGGCGGCCAAGCGGCCGTACAGGCGGGCGACTACGAGATAGCGGAACGAATGTTCGCATCCCTCTCAACCACTTATCCGGACCCTGCCAAGTTAGGCTACAACTTGGCTCTGGCTCAATATCACGACAACAAGATCAGCGAGAGCCGAACGGGTCTGGAAAAACTCGTGGCAGCGGGTCACGAAACGAGCGAGATTGAGAATTTACTGGGATGGTGTGCCTTCAAGCAGGCCAGATACAAGGATGCGGTTGCGGCACTGGACAGGGCCATCGCACTTGACCCCTCGCGCGAGTCAAATTACCTCGATGTGGGCATGATGCTGTTAGAACTGCGCCGCTACGACGGCGCCCAGCTCGCTGCCGAGAGAGCAATAAGCGTGGCGCCGGGTTCCGCCCAGGCTTATCGGCTCAAGGGATTGGTTGAATTCAGGCGTGGCAGCCTCGTGGATGCCCGCAAGTCTTACGCGCGCGCCGTTGAGCTGGACCCCGATGACGTTCAGGCGATTCTCGGCCTGGCCTCGGCACTCTGGAATGATGGGAAATTCGCCGAGGCTTCAGCAACCTTCAATAAAGCCTTGCAGCGATTGCCGAAAGAACCTCTACTCTATCTGAATTACGGAACCATGCTGCTGAAGACGGCTGACCAGGGGGACGCCTCTACCGAATCCCGCGCCGTCGCGCTTCTGAAAAGGGCCATAGCTCTCGATAGCTCGCTTGCAGAACCACATTACCAGCTTGGCAGCCTGGCATTGAGGGAGGGTCGGAAACAGGAGGCTGTGCAAGAACTCGAAACGGCTTCTTGCCTCGGACCCACGATCAGCAAGTTTCATTATACTTTGGCCCAGGCCTACCGCGCGCTTGGTCGGAGAGAGGACGCCACTCGGGAACTTGGAGCATACCAGCGCCTGAAAGCTGAGGAAGACAAACCCGGCGCCGGCCTGACTGGGAGTCTTGGGAGCCCGTCGCTACCGAAAGGTTCGCCCCGAGAGCCCAGGGAGGCAGCGCCGTCAAACTGACGCACTACCCAACATATCTCCATACCTCAGTGGTCACCCCCAATCCGGCCCCCAGCGTTTACTTACCGCCGAGGGCAGCATATCCCGTCGGCCACCCTGACGGTAAACGGCCTACGCTCCTTTTTGGCCTGTCGCCGCCAGTTTCCATAACGTTCGTCTGTGCGGCTCTCGTACGCGGCGAATGCACAGGCGACGCAATCTAGCGGGATTGATTTTCGACATCCGCGTCTGCGCGTTCGGGACGGATGCATGGGCGGATTGGGAACGAAAAACGCCCTTCACGCCGAAATCCGGCGGGGCTAGGCGGCAGGCCAGCGGATGGGTAGCCGACTTCCCAGGCGGAATCCCAAACACGCAGCAGAACTACCTGAGCGGCAGAAACTTGCGGTGAAGGAGGCTGCGCACAGTGATGTGGTTTTGAGGCCCAGGGTCGATCAATGAGTTCTCAACTAACGACCCGCTTCGAGAATCAACTTCTGTACGCGCCAATTCAACAATTCGGCGACGTAGAGT
>QHZK01000261.1 GCA_003224635.1 Acidobacteriota bacterium
CGCCTTCTGAAAGCCGGCGATAGTCTCCTCATTTTTGCCCTGCGCTTCGCGAACCAGTCCCAGATTGAAATGGGCTTCGGCGAAAGCGGGCGAAGCGGCGATGACCCAAGCAAATCCTTCGGCGGCTTCGTCCAGATGCCCCGCTCGCATGGCTTCCGTGGCCTGGCGGAATCTTTCGTCGACCGTTGTACTTTGCGCCCAGGCAATCTGGCCGCCGCAGACGACGACGCACAGAGTCACTACCCACGCCGCCGCAGGCCGCAAGCAACGATGGAAGAGATAGATCCTCAAGGACTCGCTGGGGGAAAGGGAATTCATGTCCATTTGCACGCGCAAATCCTACGAGAAAGTATGAGAAGGGCTTCTCAACTTCCTGCATGGCCGTTTGCGCCTCGCCTTCCGCATCTTTCCTGAGGAATGCGGCGAGAAGGAGCGGCTCAGCCGAAGCCGGAGGTGCGTCAGAACTGGTAACGCAGCGTGAACTGTATGGTTCTTGGGCTGTCGACGGTTCCGTAACTCGCACCAAACCCACCGTCCAAGGGCCCGGTGTCCGGCCTCGTGAATACATGCCGATTGAACAAGTTGACGAATTCCGCCTTAAAGGTGATGTTCTGGGATTCGGTAATCGAGGTGCGTTTGATGATCGAAAAATCCTCATTCACATAGCCTTGGCTCCGCACGTTCCCGATCACGCGGGGCATGCTCCCGAATACATAACCGCGCGAGGCAACGAGCCCGGCCGCATTGGGATCAATGAACGCGGCGCAATTGAAATACGTGGTAACACCCGCAGGCGGGGAAAATGTTCCGTCGTTTTTCTTGGTACAACCGGTATTGTTGGCCTGGGCGGCGTTACCCACATTGAACGATGACGCGTTTGAGCTGAGCAACGGCTGGCCGGGAACAAGGTCGTAGCGAATGCAGGGACCTAAGTACGACGAGAAGCCCGGTATGGCCGTGGGCGCGCAGCCAAAACTCAGTGGCTGGCCGCTCTGGTAACGCTGCACGCCCCCGACCTCCCATCCGCCCAAGACTTTGCCGACCACTCCACCGTGGTTCCCGAATCTCTTGCCCGGTCCGGCGGGAAGCTCGTACAGGTAGCTGAGCACGAAGGTTTGCGGGATGTCCTGATAGCTCAGGCTCTTTTCGCCCTTGAGGTTGTAGGGGTTTTGGCCATACCCGCCGCCGGAGAACCCTGCGAAGGCCGGCAAGGCACTGTCGGCATCGGTAAGCGTCTTCGAGACAGTGTACGACGCCAGCAGGTTAAGCCCATTGTGGAAGCGCCGCTCGACCTTCGCCAGCAGGGCGTTGTAGTTGGAATGGCCGAGGTTCTCCAGGCAGCAGTCGCTGTCAATGTTCTGGTATTGGGGGAAAGGACGCAGGGCCTGCGCAACCGTTGCACCCCCGCCGTACAGCGAGACGAAATTCGTAAACGGCGCAGCAACCGGAGAAGTGGGATCGGTCACCAGCGTGTTCAGCGTATTGCCCAGTGCGAAGTATTTGGGGTCCAAGGCATTAATCTGGCCCAGCAAAGACCGTAGGTGACTCCCATGGCTGCCGACGTAACCCACGTCAAGGATGAGGTCCGGCGCAAGCTCGCGCTGGATCTCAAAACTCCAGTTGTGCACCATTCCGGGACGTCCGTAGCTCGGCGCGAGGTAAGTGGGCCCGCCGAAGCCGCCTCCAAACCCTCCGTTATCCTGGGCAGGATCGAAACTGGGCGGCGGCGGATACGGGGGAATGCCCGAATCGAGCAGTAGGGCCGGCACAAAGCCCTGGCTCCCGCTCGGCGAAGCCGTAAATCCATCCGTCAGCGCCTGACCAAAGTCCCCGTAAGCGAGCGGCGCGTAGTAGATGGCGTAGCCACCCCGGATTACCGTGTTCCGCAGCCATGAAGAGGAAGATTGTGGAGCGTAGGAGAAGCCGATACGAGGAGCAAAGTCTTTGTGGTAAGTCTTGGCGCCGATGGCGGCAGACCCGCTCCGGCCCGGCCCGCTGCCTCCGAAGATCAACGCCCCCGGCAACGGGCCGCTCGGTCCAATGGCCCCCGGATTCAGCGCGGTGGGAGAGAAAACCGATTCCGCGCCGGTCGCTTCATGGCGCGGCGTTTCCACCTCATAGCGCAGCCCAAAGTTCAGCATCAGATTCTTGCGCGCTTTGAAATCGTCCTGAACGTAGCCGGCATAGTAGTTGGAAACAAAACGCGGCTGCTCCGAGCGCACGGCCAGCGACCAGCTTTGCACAGCGCCCAGCAAAAAGCTGGCGAACGGATCGCCGGTCAGACCTGGCCCGCTGTAGTCGGGCTCGCCGGCCGTCTGGGCAAAATCGAAACCGATACTTGGTGACTGGTGCGACTGGTCGATCACCGAAAACTGATAGGCGCGCACGTCGACGCCGAAACTCAGGCTGTGTGGTCCTTTCGTCCAGGACACGCTGTCCGCCAACACCAAGCTGTTCGGCACGTCAGCGTCGGCGTTGGGTGATCCATAACCTGACAGATTCTGATGGCCGTAGGCGAAACTAATCGGTGGAAATGTCACCCCGTGAGCGCCCGTCAGGCCAATAGCGGCGTCCCAGTCGGTTCCGTTCACGGAGGTGGCGATGCTGTTGCTGTAGATGCGGTTGAAGCCCACATTCAAGTGATTCAGCGTCGTGGGGCTGATGAAATAATCCCAGCCGACCCGCGCGTAGTGGGTGAAGAAGGAATGAAAGTAGTTCGAGTCGAGAGGATTGGGAAGCGTGGGGCTGCTGGCCAGAGCCTCCTGGTCGCGGCTGTTATAGGAAAAGAAGAGTTTGCTCTTCGACGACAGATTCTCGTCGATGCGGACCGACATCGCGGTATCCAGAATCGGATTGCTCGTGACATAGAGAAAGTTGTTCAGGTACCCCGGGTTGGTTGGCTGAGGAAGAAGAGCCATGATCTTCTGGGCGACGTTGCTGAGCGTCGTTATCTTGTTGCCGGGGAAAGGCGTGCGGCACTGCACCCCGTTCACCGTTTTCGTGGTTGAGGGATCGAAGATCTGGCCCTGGAGAATCGGCGTGCCGTCACACGGATTGATGATTGGTTTTGGTGGCGCTTCGTTGTCCAGCAGAGCCGGACCCAGCAGGCTGGAGAAGTCGCCTAGCCGTTCCGCCGCCGTGGGTATGGTGCTGATATTGGCCGAGCCCAGCGTCTGCCGGTACTGTTCCCAGGAGAAGAAGAAAAACGTGCGGTCGTGGCCGTTGTAAACCTTGGGAATCCAAACCGGTCCCCCCAACGTGCCGCCGTAATCATTTTTTCGATCGAGAGGCTTCGGCGCGAAGTACGAGCTGCCCACGAGATCGCTGAACCACGACTTGGCGTCCAGAGCCTCGTTTCGGAAAAGGTCGTAGGCGGTCCCGTGGAACCGGTTGGTACCGGACTTGGTGGTGAAGCTCTCGACACCGCCCGTCGTGCGGCCAAACTGAGCGGGGATGGTTGAAGTGATGACCTTGAACTCATCCAGGGCCTCGACCGAGGGCGCGGTTTGGTCGAAGGCTGAGCCGCTGTCAGCTCGCGCCGTGCTGGCGCCATCCAGAACGACCTCGTTGCCGAAGTTCTGGCCCCCCGCCAGCTTCGCCTGAAAGATGCCGCTCGAGCTGTCCGCAGTCCCGGGTCCCGCCGTCCCAGGCGTGAGAAACACGAACGTCTCCGGCGAGCGCAAATAGCTCTGTCCCGTTGCGTTGACGGCCAGCGGCAGCTCCAGAATCTGACGGGTAGCCACCACCGTGCCGACGTCGGAGCTTTGGGCCTGCAGCGTTGGCACGTTCGCCACCACGGTCACGGTTTCCTTGACGTCACCCGGCTGCAGCGTGAAATCGAGGGAGGCTGTGGTGTTGATTTGGACGACGACGCCGGTCTTCTCCTCCGTCTTGAATCCGTCCGCGGAGACAGAAACGTTGTACGCTCCGATCTGCATGTTCGGCATGCGGTAGGCCCCCGCCGATGTGGTCGTTGCCCTGTACACGATGCCGGTGTCAGCCCCGGTCGCGCTGACCGTGGCGCCCGCGATGATGCCGCCGGAACTGTCCTCAACGGTGCCCCCGATCGCTCCCCGATCCGACTGGCCGGCCGCAGGGTTCCCCGCCACGAGCGCCAGGATTCCGCTCGCCAGAATCACCCGGGAAAATCGGTCCCAGTGCATTGCTCACCTCCTCGCAGGGTTAGCCCAAGTAAGTCTCTGCCCAAGAACTGGCCAGCACCCGGTCTCTGCAAGCTTGTACTTGAGAGGGAAAACACTGGCGCAGCGATCAGCAGCGGAGCAAGGGTCCGCACTCAACCAATTTCTCCTCTCTCGCCACCGCCTTCGGCGTTGAGGCTGAAGCCGAGGCTGCGAAGAGAAGCGTCCTCTATTCTAGCAAAATGTAGTCAAAATAAGCGGTCCTATGGTCAACCCGAATGCTCGGTCTAGGTAGTTGGTCACACGTAAAATGACTTCCTTCCCAGCCGATTAGCAGTGCTTCGGGATTGTGGCTGGCTCACGCCTTTCCGGAAAATAGGACGACCGCGCCGTGAAAGCCGGCCAGACCCGTTTCGGCCTGGCGTCAGTAACGAGTAGTCACCAAGGGTTTATTTATGATGGCGCACGAGTACGCGGGTTCTGGTCGAATCATGACGCACTCGGACACATCAGGCTGGTGGCAAGTGTAATGAACCGCCCAGCTACGCCTTGAACTGCCTGAGATCGATCTTGGCTCGGTCCCACTCCCCCAAGCCTAGCGCGCCCGCGATCTCGACGTGCTCAGGTTGCCGGTGGACGAACGTGCTGAATTGATCCGGTGTATCCTCGACCAGCTTCTTTCTCCCCACCGAGAGCCGTTTGGCGTCGATCGCTTCCCAGCCGATGTGGTCGAGGGCGACTGGGTCCGTGGCGAAATAGAGGGTGTGGTGTTCCCATACGAACTGCGGTCGTCCGAAGGGCCCCCCGTGGTAGAGGCCTTTGACGCCGTCGAGGATATGGAGCACAACCTTATTCCGGATCACCGGAATGGAGACCGCCGCCGGAATGAAGGCGTTGCAGGCATTGAGACCGCTGCTCGAGTGGCTGCGGGAGACGTTGTTGACCAGACCGTGCGACATGTTCTTTAAAGCGAGCGTGACACCGGCCGACTGATGGTCTTTCAGGACCGGGAGGTTGACCAGCTTATTGACTTCGCGGGTGATGAAGCGGGCGGCGTAGGAGCGGCGCGCGGCGGCGCTCTCGAGGCTGTAGCCCGGCAGCGTCAACGCCATGTCCATGTAATGCTCCGGGTCGTAGCCTTCGATTCCCTGTTGCACGGCATCGCCTTCCTCAACCGCGTAACTAGTGCGCACGCCCTCCGGCAGCCACTTGTCGAAGCCAGCTTGAAGGAATTCTTTCCGGTAACGATCATAGACGACGATATCCTGGCGTTTGACCCCGGCAGCCTCCAGGCCCGCGATGATTTCGCGCACCACCGTCGCGTCCGAGATCACGTACGGCCGGCCTACGGGGTTTACTTTGATTCCCACCACGTCCCCCGGTTCGAAGAAGCGCCGCCAGGCATCGGCCCAGCCGTCGGCTCCCGTCAGTTCTTTCATGCCGAGGCGCATCATCCGGCGCACCGCCTCAGCCTGGTAATGGCCGGAGACCAGCACTCCAGGGTCTTGAACCGCTACCACTCGTCCCTTATAAAGCCCCGGCATCCCCAGGTGGCTCGGCTCGCCTTTCGATTCAGCACGTGCAGCGCGGGCGAGCGCCTTGGCGCTTCCGGCTGCGATCCCGAGAGCTCCCCCACCGACCGCCCTCAGACACTCCCGACGGGTGAACCGCATAACAGCCTCCTTTCTACACCTCTTTTCTACCACCGAAACAGCGGTCTTACAACTCAACCTGCCCTTCGAGGTCGGTCCCCCGGTAGAGAACCGCAGCCAACCTCTTGGGTTCGGTATCGCACGGTGTGTGACCGTCAATCAGGGCATCCCTTAGGGCACCTAGCCGCAGACGGCCTCGGAGCCGGTCACAAAAGCTCTTTCTGGTGAACCCTCGCTGTGAGGATGAAAGCGGAATATTTGTGGACTGGGGGCCAGGTATTATTGACAATCAGGTTGGAACTTAAGGACCCGGCCTTTACCAGTCACCATCATCACACCATAGTATCCCCCAGGTCCAGGATCTTGAGGTCGGCATTCCGGATGCGGTCGGCGATCTCATTGATCACCAGGGTCTCTCCCACCGCCAGGTTGTTGACGTAGTTCTCTGCCGCGGCGGGCGCGCAGCGCCGCCGATGGGACGTCCGTGCTCAGCGAAGGGCTAGCGTGAATGGACAAGACGAGCCCAATCAACAATGAAACCGAAGATGCCATAGATCGCCGCCCAGAAAACGCCGTTCAGCAGCTCGATGTAAACGTGGCCCACGCCAGACACTACTTCATTCGGCGGGACGACGCCGAGCCACAGCGCAAATTGATATCCGGGCGCGCCGTGGAAAAGTGTAGACACTAGGCCAAGCATTCCTGTGGGAAAGCCGAGCGGGCTGAGAAAGAAGGTTGAGTACAGCCCCGTGCTCAACGGCGATATCACTAATCCGAGTGCGACACCCGTAAACGACCAAGTGTGCCGAGGTGCGTACGCTCGTGCATACCACGCCCCTGCCAATGGTACCGCGGCGAGTAACAGGAGTGCTAAAAGTTCCATTGCGATTACTGCGCCCTAACACCCACCTGCTCCAGGTGCGCAGGGTGAACCCCATCGCTACCTATCGCGATCATTTCAACGCCCGCCGTCGGCTGCAGCGGCCTGTTAGGCACCGCTCAGGACCGCCAACCGCGCGAGACTGAACCGCATAAGAGCCTCCTTTCTGCGCGTCTTTTCTACCACTAAAACAGCGGTCCTACAACTCAACCTGCCCTTCGAGGCTCCGGGTCTGCCGGTAGAGAACCGGACCCAAGCTCTCGGGCTCGGGCATTCGCGCGGGGTCTGACCATCAATCAGGCAGCCAGACATCGGCACGGTTCATTACAACTACCGGACTTACTTCCTCTATTGACGGATCGGGCGAGGTCTCGACTCAGTGGCCTCGACTCTGGTGACAATCTCCCTTCGAACGGGTAAACTGGCCGCTGTTTTACCGGATTAGGCCATGGCCTGCCGCGGGCACAACCGAACGCGAACCCCCATCCAGAGTAGAGTACATGCCTAACCGGCAGTCCGCGGGGAATGAAGGCGAGATTCCGGGAGGATCAGATGTCAGGGACTCTGAGCCGTCGAAAGCTCCTGCGCCGCGGCGGGCCGGCCCTCATCGCGGGCGGCGCTGCGGTCTATGCCACGTCAGTCGAATTAACCGGGCTGGCTCGCGGGTCGCCTGCACAAGGAGTCGATTATTACCGCAAGCTCGGTGTTACCACCTTCATCAATGCGGCCGGAACTTATACCGTTCTTTCGGCTTCCACGATGCCGGACGAAGTGCAGGCGGCGATGGCGCTGGCCGCGCAGCAGCCGGTCCATCTGAACGAGTTGCTCAACGCCGCGGGCGAGTATCTGGCCAAGCGTCTACGCTGCGAGGCCGCGCTGGTCACGGCCGGGGCTGCTGCCGCCCTCACGCTCGGAACGGCGGCCTGCGTGACCGTGGGCAATCAGCCTGCGATCGTGAGTATACCCACCGACCTGAGCGGGCTCAAGAACGAGGTCCTCGTCCAGAAAGCCCATCGCTACGAGTACGATCACGCCCTCCGCAATTGCGGCGTTCGCTTCATCGAGGTGGAGACGCTGGAAGAGTACGACCAAGCGTTCACGGAGCGGACCGTCATGGCCCACTTCTTCAATGCCTCAGAGGGCGGCGAGATCAGCCGGGAAGACTGGGTACGCCTGGCACACAAGCACGGAGTCCCGTGCCTCAATGACGCGGCCGCTGATGTTCCACCGATTTCGAATCTGTGGAACTACACCCAGATGGGATTTGATCTGGTCACCTTTTCCGGCGGCTTCTTCTGTCTTTACGGTTCTTGGCCATCGACTTTACTTCTGAGCGTCTCCTGGCTTCTAACTCCCAACTTCTGACTTCTGAGCTCTTCGAGTATGCGGGCCGCCAAGTCGGCGTAGAAGATGTGGAAGCGGGCATTCAGAGCGAGCGCCCGACCGAGGTATTCCCTCGCCTTGTCGTTCCGTCCGAGGCGGTCACAGATCATGCCAGCATGGAAAAGGAGCATCGCATCCTTTGTGCCTGGCTTCAACGCCTTCGTCATGGCGTCCGCGGCTTCGTGAGGTTGGCCGTTCTTATGGAGCGCCCAGGCCAGCGTGTCCCAGGTGTAGACGTCGTGACGGACCTCTAGCTCCTTCCGAGCCAGGGCCAGAGCGTCCTTCAGCTTCATGTCATGATCGGCATAAAACAGGGCCAGCTCGCGATTATAAAGCACCTTGTTAATCGCGTTGAGCTCGCCGATAAACTCGACCAGGT
>QHZK01000040.1 GCA_003224635.1 Acidobacteriota bacterium
CTAAGGCTGTTCGAGGTGGCCGACCTCCTGAAGCCAAGACCGCTCGGGCCACAGTGAAGGTCCAGCCGGCAACGCAAACGGAGACCATGACGGCCGCTGAGATGACGTTTGATTTTCGCGCGGTGGGCCGGAGCCTAAAGCGCGCGCAAACCGTCGGCGCGGGCAAGCTAGTTCTGGTTCCGCAGAACCCCGCCCAGGGCGCACAGACGATCACGGCGGGCCAGTTTGTGATGGCGTTTGACGACCGGAGCCGCCTTGAGACGCTTTCAGGCCTTTCGGGAACCCGGAGCGTGTCCGACCCGCCCGCCGGCGCACCACCTGGAGTCGGCCCGCGAGAGACCTCCTCGGAGCGCCTCGAAGCCGCCTTTGATCCGCCGACCGGCGCCCTTGTGGCCGCACTCCAATCCGGCAATTTCCAGTTCAGCGATGGCGAGCAAAAAGCGAGCGCCGAGCAGGCCGAGTATTCGTCTCCGACCCAAGTCCTGACACTGACCGGCCACCCCAAGGTTTGGGACACGGTGACGCGCGTCAACGCGGAGCGGGTCCTGCTGCACCTGGATACCGATACGGCGGAGGGAATCGGAAAGGTTCAGTCCACGCATTTTGGCGCGGAAACAGCCTCGCGGCCGGTCCAAGCAGGTGCCGGGCTGAAGCCCGGCGCTACGTCCGGCTCCGTGTCGAGCGGGGGAGTAAAGTCCGGAGGCGCGACCCCAAACGCTGCCACTGGCACGACCAACGTGCTTGCCGACCGGATGCTGGCCACACGACCTGGCCAATGGGTGCACTATGAGGGACACGTGCGGGCCTGGCAAGGCGCCGACGTGGTGGAGGCTACTTCGCTAGACTACAACGGAAAAGAACGGCGGCTCAGCTCCGGTTCCGGGGTGGTCACGTCACACCTTGCGCCAGCCTCCGGCATTCCGGCCACAGGTATTCTGGGAAGCTCGACACTCTCCGGTCCGGCGTCTTCCGGTCCGGGCGCCGCCGGCCGAAAGAAAGAGCAGTCACACCCGCTGACGGTCCGCGCCGATCACCTCGACTTCTTCGACGAGGGACGCAAGGCCAGTTATCGGGGGAACGTCGAGCTCGAGACGGAGTCAACAAAGCTCCGCGCCGATCGCCTGGACGTATATTTTCAAGCGGAAAGCGCACCCGGGGGATCCGAGGTCGAACGCGCGGTGGCTGACGGCCACGTTCGCGTCACTCAACCCGGTCGGCGCGCCACCGGCGACCATCTTGAGTACGAGGCGGCAGCGGGGCGGATCGTGATGAAGGGCGGGTCACCTGCGCTGTATGATGAGGCGAGAAGCTTCACCACCGGCCAGCGTTTGACTTTCTTCATCCACGATGATAAGCTTCTGGTGGATGGAGGTGAAAAGTCGCGCGCCCTTTCCGAATATCGGATGCCGCAGTGAACGGCCATGCAAATTCTGTCCACGGTTGACCTGACGAAGTCCTACAAGGGACGCAAGGTTGTTGATGACATCAATCTGAGGATCGGCCAGGGCGAGGTCGTAGGGCTGCTCGGCCCGAACGGCGCAGGCAAGACGACAACCTTTTACATCATGGTCGGGCTGGCCCAGCCGGACGCGGGGCAGGTCCTGCTCGACGGTGTGGATATCACCGGCCTTCCGATGTACCTCCGGGCCCGAAACGGGATCAGCTACCTCCCTCAAGAGCCTTCCATATTCAGAAAACTGACCGTGGAAGAGAACGTTCTGGCAGTGCTCGAGACCCTGCCGCTCACGGCCCACCAGCGACGCGAGCGCCTGGAAGAGCTCATCGCAGACTTGGGCTTGCAGCAGGTCCGGCGCAGCTACGGGTATCTGCTGTCCGGGGGCGAGCGGCGGCGTGTGGAGGTGGCGCGGTCGCTGGTAATTTCGCCTTCGTTCATGCTGCTCGACGAGCCTTTCTCCGGGATCGATCCCCTGGCGGTCGAAGACATTCAGCGGATCATTCTGCAACTGAAATCGGCGGGCATTGGCGTGCTCCTGACGGACCACAATGTGCGCGAAACGCTGCAAGTGACCGATCGGGCGTACATCGTTAGCAAGGGACGGGTCTTCCGGGCAGGAACGCCGGAGGAGCTCGGAAACGACGCCGAGGTGAAGAAAATCTACCTGGGCGACAATTTTCGATTGGCGATCTGAATGGGCGGAACTCAACCGAGAATCGGGCTGAATCTCAGGGTGGCGCAGAAGCAAATCCTGACGCCGGGCCTCGTGCAGATGGTCAGCGTGCTCGCGCTCAACAAGCTCGAGCTGCGCGAGATGATCAGTCAGGAGATGATCTCGAACCCCGTGCTCGAGGAGCTCGAAGAGGTGCTTTCGCTCGAGGAAGTACACCAGAAGATCGAGGCCGAAAAGCCCGTGGACGGCGCCTTGGACACCCGCGACGGAGACAAGCAGGACTCCTTCGAGCAGATTGATTTCGGGTCGTTCTTTGACAATTACCTGGACCCGGGATTCAAGTCACCCGCCACAGAGGACATCGAAAAACCTTCCTTCGAGAATTTTCTGGCTCAGCCCTCATCGCTGGCCGATCACCTGGAATTGCAGTTGCGATTGAGCACGTGTTCGGAGGCGGTCCGGGCGGCGGCTTTTTCTATTATCGGCAACCTAAATGAAGACGGATACCTGACGGCGACGCTCGAAGAAATGGTGCAAACCGGCGAACATAAGCTCGAGGACGTCGAGCAGGCGTTGGCGCTGGTGCAGCAGTTTGACCCGCCGGGCGTGGCTTCACGCGACGTGCGCGAATGCCTGGTGATCCAGCTTCGCACGCTGGCCCCTGAGAACACGCTGGCCCGCCAGATAGTTTCGGACTTCCTGAAGCAGCTCCAGAACAAGCAATACCGGGAGATTGCGCGGGCGCTCGACCGTCCCGTCCAGGCGGTGGAGCGCGCGGTCGAGATCATCCGCAAGCTCGACCCGCGTCCGGGCCAGCGCTACAACAACAACCAGGCCCGCCTGATCGAGCCCGACGTGGCCATCGTCAAGACGGGAAATGATTATCAGGTGACGGTGAATGAGGACGGCCTGCCCCAGTTGCGTCTAAGCCACCGTTACCGGCGGATGCTCGAAGAAAGCGGTACCAGCCGCGACGTGCGCAACTACGTCAAGGAGCGCTTTATTTCCGCCATCCAGCTCATCAAGAATATCGAGCAGCGCAAGCAGACGATCATCAAGGTGTGCGAGGTCATTATCCGTCGGCAGAGGGACTTTCTGGACAAGGGTATCGACCATTTGCGGCCCATGATGATCAAAGAAGTCGCCGAAGAGGTCGGGGTCCATCCGTCCACCGTCAGCCGGGCGGTCGCCAACAAGTACGCCTATACCCCGCAGGGCGTGTACGAGCTCCGATATTTCTTCTCGGAGGCCGTGCAAGGGCCCTCCGGAGGCGGAACCTCGCTGATCAACCTCAAGCGCCTCGTCAAGAAGATGATTGAGGAAGAAGACCCCATCAAGCCTTGGACCGACGAGCAGGTCACCGCGCGGCTGCGCGAGCAGGGGATTAACGTGACGCGCCGGACGGTGGCGAAGTACCGCGAGGACATGCGAATCCCTAGCACTCACCAACGCCGGGTGAAAGCTTGAAAAGCCCCTTCCTGTTGGCCTTCCGTCTACCGAAATCCGAGGAGGTCTACCCATGCAGCTTGACTTCACCGGTCGCCAGATGGAAATCACACCAGCCTTGCGCAAGTACACGGAGAAGCACATGCGGAAGCTTGCCCGGGTCCTGCGTGACCGGTTCGATGGCCATGTCATCCTGACGGCGGAGAAGCACCGACGCATCGCCGAGATTACCCTGAAATTTCGCGACCACGTCCTGGTGGGGGTGCAGGAGACCGCGGAGGTCCTCTCCTCGATTAACGGGGCCATCGACAAGCTGGAGCGCCAGGCGGTCCGCTTGCTCGAGCGGAAACGCACCCGTAAACGCCGGCCCAAGTCGGCTTCGGCCATCCTGGTGAACGTACTGGGGCCCGGACGCGTGGACCACGAGGAGCGCCAGGTCCTGGAAACCGAAAGGATCGCCATCAAGCCTCTGGCCATCGACGAGGCTATCGAAGAGCTGGATGGCGCGCGCAACGGCATCGTGGTGTTTCGCAATCCCGAGACGGAGCGGGTGAACATCATCTACCGGCGGCATGACGGCAACCTCGGCCTGATCGAACCCGAGCCCTGAAGAACCAGTGACAAGTGACGAGTGACAAGCCCGGAGCGAAATGATGAATGCTGAATGATGAACGATGAACGCAAGAACTCCGGGTTTTCATCATTCATAATTCATTGTTCATCATTCGTTCGTTACTGGTCTTATGACTCGCGCCGCTTCCAAGAAGCCTCTGCGTCAGTTGGTGTTGATCACCGGGCTCAGCGGATCGGGCAAGGGTTCAGCGCTGAAGGCGTTTGAGGACCTGGGTTTCTACTGTGTGGACAACCTGCCGGTCGATCTGATTCCCAAATTTGCAGAGTTGCGCCGCCAGCCCGGCAGCCGGATCGAGCGCGCTGCCGTGGTGGTGGACATCCGCGGGGGCGAAGCCCTCAGCCAGTTGCCGGCAATGTACCAAAGCCTGGCGCGCAACCATCTCCGGCACGCGCTCGTCTTTCTGGAGGCTTCTGACAGCGCCTTGATTCGCCGCTTCGGGGAGACGAGGCGCCCGCACCCCTTGGGGCGCGATCTGCCGGTGCGCGAGGGCATCCGGCTCGAGCGCCTGCTGCTCAAGCCTATGCGACAGGTCGCGACCGCCGTCATCGACACGACGCGGATGAATGTTCACGAGCTCCGGGACTTCATCCAGGCGCGGTTTGGCGGAGTGGCCGGACGAAAAGCGGTCCTGCTCTCCGTCGTCTCCTTCGGGTTTCGGTTCGGCGTGCCGCCGGACGCAGACCTGGTCTTCGACGTGCGCTTTCTCCCCAATCCCAACTACGTTCCGCAGCTCAAGAGCAAGACCGGCCGGGACCGAGCCGTTCACCGCTTCATGGCGAGCTTCCCGCAGACGCAGGAATTCGTCACGCGGCTCATGGACTTGCTCCTTTATCTCCTGCCGCACTACATTCGCGAGGGGAAAAGTTACTTGACGGTGGCGATTGGCTGCACCGGCGGGCGGCACCGCTCGGTCGCGCTGGCCGAGCAGATCGGCCAGGCTTTGTCGCGTGAGGGCTACAGGACAAAACTCACGCATCGGGACATCGCAAGAAGCTGACGTAAGACCAGTGACGAGTGACAAGTGACGAGTGACGAGCAAAACCAGAAGTCGGACTTGCCGTGATGTATTCTGACCCCTGTCGTCGCCTGTCTCCTGAATTCTGTCTTTCGCTTGTCACTTGTCACTGTTCTTTGAGCGACCGGTTTCGAGTCTCGGGCAGGGCCAGGGCGAGCAACGCAGCCAGCAGGAAGGCTAGGGCGCTGATCCAGAAAGCGGCACTCAGGCCGCGTCGCGCGGCGATCGCGCCGATGGCGAACGGCGCACCGGCACTGAGGGCGCGCCCGAAGTTGTAAGTCAATCCCATGGCCGAGGCGCGGAACGAGGTCGGGAACAACTCGGCGGTGATAATGCCGAAGCCAGTGAAGTGTCCGGTGCCGAAAAAGGCGAGAAGCGGACCGAGAGCGAGAAGCGCCCGGGCCGAGCCGGCTCGCGCGTAGAGCGGTACCAGGGCCGCGGCGAGCAAGAGGTATCCCACGTAGGTTGTTTTCCGGCCTAGCGCGTCGCTGAGAAAGCCGAACGTCACGTACCCGAGCCACATCCCGAGCTGCATGGTCCATATCCACCTTGATGAAGCCGCGATGCTTAGTCCTCGCCCACCCTTGGCCTGGGGCAAGGCGAGGTACGCAGGAATCCAGGTAAATAACCCCCACCAGGCAAACAGTGCGGCGCTGTTCATAGCAAGCGTGACGAGGACCATCTTCAGGTAGTAGGTGGGTCTCGAAGAGGCGGCCTCGCGGACGCGATCCGCCACCGGGCTGCCGTGCGGTGGGACCGTCGGGTGACGCTGAAGCCGCCGCTCGACCCAAAGGGGCGATTCGTCAACGTGGCGACGAATCCAGAGCGTGAGCAGGGCAGGGCAAACGCCGACGAAGAATACCACGCGCCACCCCCAGCGCGGCATGACCAATTCAGCGATCAGCGCCGCCACGGCGTACCCGACGGCGAATCCGCTCTGCATAAGCCCGAGAGCCTTGGCGCGATGCTCGGCGCGCCAGGTTTCCGCTACCAGCGCCGCTCCCGTCGCCCATTCGCCTCCCATGCCCAGCCCGAGCAGAAAACGGAATGCGGCAAGCTCCGTGACGCCGCGAGAGAGCCCGCAGGCCGCCGTGAACACCGAATAGACCGCAACGCTCAGCATCAAAGCGGAGCGGCGTCCGGCGCGGTCGGCGAGGAATCCGAAGAGGATGCCGCCTGCGGCCGAGGCGATCAGAGTGACCGACGCCAGCGCTCCCGCCTGCGAGGTCGAGAGATGGAATTCGCGGAGAAGCGCGGGAATGACCATCGCGTAAAGGGTCACGTCCATGCCGTCGAGCATCCAGCCGAGCGTGCTGGCCAGAAGCGCGCGGCGCTCGCTGGGCGACGATGTCTCGAGAAAACGGAAGGTGTCTGCGAGCCCGCCTCTCACGCTGGGCAGTATAGCTTACGAAGCCGCGGCCGCGGAGAGCCTCAGAAGCGGGTGTCGGCCAAGCCTTCGGTGGACAAGCTTTCCCCTTGACAATTCAAAACGGGGGGCGCAATTTAACTAGCTTCGATCAAGCAGGGCGCTGCCGGGGGTCAGTCAGCCCTTGACCGGCTATGAGAGTCCGAGTTTGTTTCCATGACCAATGCTTTGACGGCGCCTGCTCCGCGGCTCTTTTCACCCGTTTTTATCGGACCTGCATCAACGCCAAGGCGGAGTTCAATTACCGCGGCTTGGCGCACCGGGCCGGCCAGCTTTTCGAGCCAGATTTTTTCGACGGCGATGAGAACGCCATCGTCGACTTCAAGTATTCCAGCTCCGACCGCCTGACGTGGTGGTTCGACCATCACCAGAGCGCGTTCCTCACTCCGGCTGACGCCGAACACTTCCGCCGCGACACCAGCGGCAGGAAGTTTTACGGACCGGAATTCCGTTCCTGCACAAAGTTCCTGGCGCACGTCGGGTCGACGAAGTTCGGCTTCGCAGCTTCCGACCTCGAGGAACTGATCCACTGGGCAGACGTGATCGACGGCGCCCAGTACCCGGACATCCAATCCGCGGTCGAGATGCGCGACCCGGCCACCCAGCTGACCCTGGTCATCGAAGGCACGCGCTCCAAAGGCTTTGTGGCCGGTCTGATTCCAGAGCTGCTCTCCAAGCCGCTGCACCAGATTGCCGCCCTTCCCCACATCCGCCAGGCCTTCGAGCAGTTCTATCAACAGCACTTGAAATTCACGGAGCGCATCCGCACGCGCGCCGAGCTCAAGGACGGCGTGCTTTTCTTCGACGTTTCCGACCAGGACGCGGAAGGCTACAACAAGTTCGCGCCCTACTACCTGTTTCCCGATGCGGTCTACTGCGTAGCGGTCAGCCGCTCGCGCGAGCGGACCAAGATCGCGGTGGGGAGCAATCCCTGGAACCCCACGCCGAAGACCACGAACCTGGCCACGATCTCGGAGCGCTTCGGCGGCGGCGGCCACGCCAAAGTCGCGGCGATTTCATTGCCTCCGGGAGACCTGGAGCGGGCGCAACAGATCGCTCGAGAGATCGTTCGTGAGCTTCGAGCGAGCCTCCAGGAGAATTAGCGAGCAATCCGGGTGTTCGACACAAGGTGTGCGGTGGCGCGCCGCTTGAATCCGCAAACGCTTTCCGACTTGACCTTCGAGACCTTGCGGCCTTTTCCGGGCCGTGATAGAAAGTAGCCCCGTCCAGGGCGATAATAGATCACGCCAAATACGTCGCGTCGTCGATTCCGGAGAAGGGGTGGATTGCTCAGGGCCCGGACTACGCCGCGGTAGAAGCCCAGCCAGGGGGTCGTCCAGCGGACACCGGCGCTCGGGGTGAGGCAAGTAACAGGGGAGTGGCGATGTGAGCCGACTGGCAAGCTCGGACAGTGCTCGAATCGACGTGAGCGCCTTCGGCCTCTCGGATATAGGCCGGGTGCGCAAAAACAACGAAGATACCTTCGTTATTTTCAATCTCTCAACGGGAGAGGACTGCCGCGCGGCTTCCCTTTGCAGCCATACTCTCGGAGCGCTTGGCTTGCTGCTGCTGGTAGCTGACGGGATGGGAGGAGAGGTGTCTGGAGAAGTGGCGAGCTCGATGTGCGCCACAACCGTGCCGCAGCGCCTGCGCGAAAATCTGAAATCGCTCGAGACCGTGGACCAGGCGGGTTTCGCTCTCAAACTGCGGGAAGCGATTGAGCACGCCAATCAGCTCATCTTTCAGAAAGCCCGCAGCGACCGGAACTTTCGCGGCATGGGGACCACGGCGACGGCGGCCGCTGTGTTCGGCTCCTCGCTGTTCCTAGCGCAGGTGGGCGATTCGAGGGCGTATCTCAGTCGCAACGGCTCCATGGTCCAGCTCACTCGCGACCAGACGTTCTTAAATTACCTGGCGGACATGGGGGCGCAGCTTCCCGAAGACTTGGAAAATGACAGTCGCAGGAGCATCCTGACGCAGGCCGTGGGCACGAGCGAGACCTTGGGCGTCAAAATGACCTACTGCCAGCTCCGCGATGGCGATTGCATTCTGTTGTGCAGCGATGGGCTCTATAACATGGTGAAGCCGCCCGGCATCCTCAGCGTCGTCAATGGAAGAGACAGCCTCGCTGACAAGTGCCGAACGCTGGTTCAGATGGCGAAGGATCAGGGCGGGACGGACAACATTACCATCATCATGGCTGAGGTTGCGGGCCCCGGCCTCCTTCCCGCTGACCGGGCGGCCGCGGTGGCCGCGAAGGAATTTCGGGAAGAAGATTTTGGCCGGTAGAGGACCAGCGCCGGCCCCGCCTCATGCCACGGCTCGCGCTTCAGCTCACCGTCTCACGAACGCCAACCCACGTTCGGTCGGCGAAAGCAGGTCCAGTCAATTTTGGAGGGCTTTGATTTCAACGCGGAAAACGTGTTCGCCTACGAAGAATTCGTCGCCGTCCTTCAGCTCCACTTCGTCTCGAATCCTGCGATAAACGCCGTTCCTGCTGTTTAAGTCCTGCAGCACGAACCGGGCCGGCTGCGCGACCACGCGTGCGTGCGCCGCCGACATATACGGATCGTCGTTAAAGGTGAGATCGCCTCGGGTGCGGCCAATGGTGATCTCAGGCTTGTCGAGGGCGAATTCGCCTGTGACGCAGCCGTCGAGCTCAAGGTGCTCGAGCCGGGCGGTCATGGGCCCTGGTTGGGGCTTGGGCGTCCTCTTCAGGAACCGGGCGCCCAAGCCCGAGGCTTGATTCGGACGAGTGTCGAGTGACTGCGTCATGAACCGAAACAGGTCCCGGCCGAGCAGGAAGACGTCGCCCGGAGCGAGTTCGGTGTCCCGCCGCTGCCGTTGGAAAGTTCCGTTCCGGCTCCCGTAATCTTTCAAGAAAAGCCGGCCCTCACGGATTGCGACGGAGGCGTGAAGAGGCGACAGTTGCGCGTCATCGGGGTAGTTGATCTGGCAATTCTCGCGGCCAATGGAAACTTCGCCGTGCAACTCCCGGGTCTCGCCCGCGGCGCCGTCCGGTCTCACCTCGGTGAGGCTGGCCTTGATCTCAACCCCAGCGTCCCCAGCGGTCGGGGCTCCCTGCGCCGGCTGCTTGGGGCTCAACGGTCTTGGTCGCGGGCCAGACCGCGACGGCGGCACGGTCAGCCCAGTCGCCGGGGCGAGAGGTCGCGGCCTCGATGAAGCCGATATTAGCGTGTCTTCGAAGGGCTTGCCGCACCCGGCGCACGCGGCGGCGCCCGCGGGGTTGGATGTTCCACAGGAAGGGCAGCGGCGGTAGCGCACTCTTTCCCTTTGGGTCGCCGCCTTGCCCGTCATAAGGTCTCCTGGCAACTGGGGTGGCCGGCGTCCTGTCACCGGCGCGCTCCTGTAACGAGTATTATAACAGCGAAAAAACTCAAGGACCGCCGGCTTTTTCCGGATTCCCCGCTAGCGCCCGCACTACCGGCCACCGTCTCCCTACCGCCGCCTGCCGGTTATACTTAGCCTTCCTTACCTGCCCTGTAACGGCTCGGTTGACAACCGGCTTATCCGTGCCGATGGGGGCGACGATATTTGTCGGGCTGTTATGGACGAAGAGTACCACGAAAGCCGCAGTCACGGCCGTGGCGGCCGGCTTTGCGGTCGGGCTGGTGTGTTTCTTGGACCAGACGCTTCGCTGGTCTTTGGCGGTGCTCTCACATCCGTACATGCACTCCTTTCTTCATCGGGCCCCGCTGGTATGGGTAATTACCGCATTAGTCATGATTGGAGTCAGCCTGATGAGCGAGCGGCCCGATCCCGAAAAGGTCCGGGAAAATATGTTCCGCTGCCTGGATCAATCCTGGACCAGAATCAGCGACTACCGAATTTGGGCTGCGCTCTTATTGCTTTGCACGATTGGGCTATGGTGGTCGTTTCGATAAGTTTCTGAAGACCAGTCATCACGGTGAATGCGTCCATGGCGTGACAGCTCAGACACCATCAGGCATTGGTCACTGGCGTCGATGGTCGGGAAGAGGCCCTTTTGGGACCGGTGAGACGGCGCAACGGACACTTCCACAGGAAGGCTGTTTACTGTTGCCAACCGCCACCGAGCGCCTTGTAGAGCTGGACGAGGCTCTGGTATTCGCTGCCCCGAGCCTGGGCAAGACTGAGTTCAGCCGAGAAGAGCGAGCGTTGCCCATCCAGCACTTCAAGATAGGTGGTGATGCCTCCCCGATAGCGCTTAATGGAGAGGCGGACGGACTCCTGCAGGTCCTTCACCGACTCTTCCTGGCGCAGGCGAACTTCGTGCAACTTCTGGTAGGCGATCAGGGCGTCGGACACATCGCCGAAAGCGCGCTGAATGGTCTGCTGGTAAGCGATCAAGGCCTGCTCGTGCTCCGACTTGGCCAGTCTTAGATTCCCTCGCAAGGCGCCACCGGTGAAAATCGGCTGGCTGACCTGGGCGCCGTACGACCAGATGGTGGCGTGAGAGCTCATGAGGCTCGAAAAAAGACTGCTCCGTCCGAAGGCTCCACCCCCTGACCCGGTGAGCGAGAGCTGCGGGAAGAACGCAGCTTTGGCGACGCCAATCTCAGCATTGGCGGCGATCAGATTCTGTTCGGCTTCACGAATGTCCGGCCGGCGCTCGAGCAGCGAGGACGTTAAACCTGGTGGGACGACAGGAGGAAGGGGTTGCTCGACCAGAGGCCGTCCGCGAGGCACGCCTTCCGGATACTTTCCCACGAGAATACTGATTGCATCCTCCGTCTGCCCGATTTGCCGCTCGAAGTCGGGGATCTGAGCGTTGGCCGTGTCGAGCACCTGCTGCGCTTGAAGCACATCGAGCTGCGTAGCGACTCCGTGGTCGAGTCGCAGCTTGGTCAGCTTGACAGACTCTTCCTGGGTTTTGACCGTGTCTTCGGTGATCTGGAGCTCGAGGTCAAGCCGGAGGAGTTGGAAGTAGTCGCTCGCCACGTCACTCACCAGCGTCAGGATCACCGTCTTTTGGGCCTCCTCAGTGGCTAGGACCTGAGCTCGCGCAGCCTCGGTAGCGCGTCGCAGCCGGCCAAACAGGTCCAACTGGAACGCTGCGTCAGCGGTCAGGGTCAGGAAGTTTGACTTACTTTGGAAAGTCTCCGACTTTCCCCCGGCGAAGTTACCGGTTCCTTGTGCCTGCGGGAACTGATTGGAGCGTGTAATGCCGAGATGGGCGCGCGCGGCATTAATGCGTTCCGTCGCCAACTGCAGGTCATAGTTCTGCTTCAGCGCGGTCCGTATCAGTTCTTGCAGTCGCGGGTCCTGGAAGACCTGCCACCACGGCAGATCGGCATAGGACGAGACCTGCGCTTCGGCCTGTTTGTTTTGGCTCAGATCTCGGTAGGCAGCCGGAACCTGAACGACGGGCTTACGGTAGTTAGGGCCAACCTTGCAGCCCGTAATTAAACCTGCGGCCAACACAGCAGCGATCAATCGTTTCTTCATACGTGGCTCCCGCCGGCGCTTCTCCCGCCCATCATCAATCGGCACGCTCAGTTCAGTTGCCCTCCGCCGGCGCGGGTCTTGGCGGCAGTGAGCCGGGCGCGGCCGCCTTACGCTCCAGATGTGTCTTAGGGGCGCCTGACCACTTCTCCACCAGGTAGAAGATCGCCGGAATGAAGAAAATGCCGATGGCACTGGCGGCCAGCATGCCCCCGATGACGGTGGTGCCCATAATCTGGCGGGCCACCGACCCGGCGCCGGACGCCGTCCACAGCGGCACGCAGCCGAGGATAAACGCGAAGGAGGTCATCAGGATCGGCCGCAGACGGATCCTGGCCCCTTCGAGGGCGGCGTCGACTAGAGGCTTCCCTTTCTCGTATTCGTCTTTGGCGAACTCCACGATCAGTATCGCGTTCTTCGCTGCCAAGCCGATGAGCATCACCAGACCAATTTGCGAGTACACGTCGTTCTCGATCTGGACCATGTAGGTCGGCAAGAAGGCGCCGAGCACGACGCGGCGCAACCACAAGACCCCGAAGGCGCCGAACACCGCGACAGGCGTGCTCAGCAGCACGCTGAAGGGCAGTGACCAGCTTTCATACAGCGCCGCCAAGATCAGGAACACGAACAGCAGTGAGAAACCGAAGATCGCTGAGGCCGGCAACCCCTGTTGCGCCTTCTTTTCTTGAAATGACATGCCCATGTAGTCGTAGCCCATTTCGCGCGGCATCGTTTGGGCGAAGACCTCTTCCAGGGCTGCCATCGCCTGGGCAGAGCTATAGCCTGGCGCGGCGGCGCCGTTTAATTGCGCCGAGCGATACTCGTTGAAGCGCATGGTAAACTCCGGGCCGGGTCGCGACTCGAATTTGGTCAGCGCCGAGAGCGGCACCATCTCGCCCTTGTTGTTCCGCACGTAGAACTGGCCGACGTTCTCGGCTTTCGTCCGGTAGTCACCCTCGGCCTCGATGTAGACCTGCCACTGGCGGCCGAAGCGGTTGAAGTAGTTGATAAACAGCCCACCCATGAAAGCCTGAATGGTCCTGTAGACGTCGTTCAGGGGAACCCCTTGCTTGAGCACTTTGTCCCGGTCCACTTCGACGAACTGTTGTGGCACGCTGGGGAGGAAAGTGGTGCTCAAGCTGCCGATCTCGGGTCGCTTGTGGGCGGCCGCGAGGAATGTGTTCAAGTTACTGGTGAGGAACTGGACATCCTTGCCGGCGCGGTCCTCGAGAACAAAGGTAAACCCGCCGGAAGTGCCCACCCCGGGGATGGCCGGCGGCGAGAAGTCGAAGGCGGTTCCTTCCGGCAACTTGCTCAATTCCTGGTTCAACCGCGCCTTGATCTCCTGATACTGCTCTTCCCGCTGCTTACGTTCTTTCCATGGCTTCAGAGTTACAAAAAAGAAGGCGTTGTAGCTGGTCCGCACGAAGCTGAGCAAGCTGAAGCCGATGACGCTGGTGGTGTACTCAACGCCCGGCGTTTTGGCCAGGACGTCCTCGATTCTCCGCGAAGCCTCCTCCGTCCGTTGCAGTGACGCCGCATTGGGAAGCTGGAGATTCATATAAACGTAGCCCTGGTCTTCATCGGGCAGGAAGCTCGAGGGCAGTCTATTGCTAAAGAAACCAGCCGCAGCGCCGAAGACCGCCAGCATCACCAGCGCGATTGCGCTCTTTCGAATGAGCGCTCCGGACCAGCGAACGTAGCCCTCCGTCGCGCGTCCAAAGACGCGGTTGAACCCATCGAAGAACTTGCCGAGCGGGCCTGTACTCCGCTTCTTCGGCCGGAGCAGCAACGCGGAAAGCGCCGGACTGAGGGTAAGCGCGTTGAACGCCGAGAGGATGACCGAGATGGCGATGGTCACGGCGAATTGCTGGTAGAGCCGTCCGGTGATACCGGGTATGAAGGCCGTGGGCACGAATACCGCCGAGAGAACCAGCGCGATGCCAACCACCGGACCGGAGATCTCTTCCATCGCCTTCAAAGCCGCGTCCTTGGGAGCCATTCCCTCTTCAATGTGACGCTCGACGGCCTCGACGACGACGATGGCGTCGTCCACCACCAGGCCGATGGCCAGCACCAGACCGAACAGAGAGAGCGTGTTGATCGAGAAACCGAACACCGGGAAGAACACAAACGTGCCGATCAGCGAGACCGGCACGGCGAGAAGGGGAATCAGCGTGGCGCGCCAGCCTTGCAGAAAGAGGTAGACCACGATAATGACCAGCCCGATCGCGATCAGCAGGGTCAGGATGATTTCCCTGATGCCTTCGGTAACCGCTCGCGTCGTGTCGAGCGATACGACGAAGTCCATGTCTTGGGGGAAACGTTGCTTCACGTCGGACATCAGCCGCTTGACGCCCGCCGCCGCTTCGACCGCGTTGGTGCCGGGCAACTGGTACACCGCGATAATGGCGCCCGGCTTCCCATTCAGGCGCCCTACGGTGTTATAGGCCTGAGCGCCCAGCTCGACGCGGGCCACATCCTTGACCCTCACGGTCCCACCATCCGCCGTTTCGCGGACGACGATCTGCCCGAATTGCTCGGGCGAAGTCAGACGGCCTTGCGCGCGCACGGTGTACGTGTATTCCTGTCCCTTCGGGGCAGGCTCGCTGCCCACCTGCCCCGCCGGGTTCACCGTGTTCTGCGCCTGGATTGCGCTGACGATTTCAGGGACGGTGATGGCCAGCTTGGCGAGTTGGTCGGGCTTGACCCAAAGCCGCATCGCATACTGCCCCGCGCCGAAAACCTGGACGCTGCCGATGCCCGGCACCCGCGTGATCTGGTCGCCGAGATTGATGAAGGCGTAGTTGGCCAGGAACTGTGCGTCGTAGGTCGTGTGAGGCGAGTACAAGCTGATAAGCATGAGGGGCGCGGTCAGTGTTTTCTGCACCGTAATCCCGTAGTTCGTGACATCGACCGGAAGCTGAGACGCAGCCAGCGACTCGCGCATCTGGGTGAGAATCAGATCGGTGTTCGGGTCCGTCTTCACATCGAAGTCCACAATCATCCTCATCTGCCCGTCGGCGGTGGCATTTAAGGAATACATGTAGTTCATGTTGTCGACACCGCTCATTTGCTGCTCGATCGGGGTGGCAACCGACTGCTCGATCGTTTGCGCGTCCGCTCCGACGTAGGTAGCCTGCACCTGAACCTCCGGCGGGGCGATGTTCGGGAACAGCGCGACAGGCAGGCTCGCGATGGTAACGGCGCCCACAATCACCGTGAGGATTGCGATCACCATGGCGACGATGGGCCGGTTGATGAAGAATTTGGACATACGAGTTACGCTCCCTTCCCCTTCGCCCCTCCGTCAAACGGCTTCGGATTCACCTGCGCGCCTGGACGGACTTTCTGCACGCCCTCGGCAACAACCCGTTCGCCAGGGTTCAGCCCTTCCTCAATGATCCACAGGCTGCCCACGCGGTCGCCGACCTTGACGGTCCGGATGCCTACTTTGTTCTCACGGTCCACCACGGCCACCTGATAGCTGCCCTGGAGTTCCGTCACCGCGCGCTGAGGAACCAGCAGTGCACCCCGCTTGATTCGAGTCGCGGCTCGGACCCGGCCATACCCTCCGGGGCGCAGAAAATTTCCGGCGTTGGGAAAAAGCCCGGCGATGCGGATCGCGCCGGTGCTCTGATTCACCTGACGATCCGCGAAGTAGACGGTCCCCTCGCGCGGGTAGGTTGTTCCGTCGGCCAGGATGAGCTCGAGGCGGACCCGTCGGTTCGCCGCGTCGAGGCTCGCCTCCGTCGGGAACCGTCTGTTCCAGTCGAGGTATTCCTGCTCGCTGACGGTAAAATAAACCTTGATGGGGTCGACGGTCGAAACCGTGGTCACCGGCGGGCTGCTCGGACTGACCAGGGCGCCGACCTGTAGCTGGGCCACCCCGGCGATGCCATCGATGGGCGAAGTGAGCCGGGTAAACTCAAGGTTGAGTCTGGCCGTTTGGACGGCGGCTTCCGCCGCCTGAATCTGGGCCTTAGCCGTTGCCACTGTAGCTTTCGCCGCCAGGTTGTTCTGGATGGCGTTGTCAAGGTCTTGCTGGCTCGCCGCCTGCTCCTTGACGAGCGGGGTGTAACGGTCCACGTCGAGCTGAGTTCTGCCTTGAACCGCTTCGGCGTTGGCGAGCTGCGCCTTGGCCTGCGCCAACTGCCCTTCGGCCTGGCCCAGCGCCGCCTGGAAAGGCCGCGGATCGATCTCAAAGAGCACCTGACCGTCCTTAACGAAGGAGCCTTCCTTGTAGGCTTGGGCGAGCAGATAGCCGGTCACCTGCGCTTTGACGTCCGCATTGACCATTCCGTCCAGGGTGCCGATCCATTCGCCGTAGATCGGAACATCCTTCTGCTCGACCCGGGCGACCTCAACGTCGGGGGGGTCTCCCGGCCTCGCTGCCGATGTGGGCTTCGAGCAGGCAGCCGCACCCAGCAGAGCGACAGCAATCAAGGGAATCGTTACCCATACCGCGAGCTCGCGTTTCAAGATAATGTTCGTCTTCATTTCGTCTCCTCGCCCGATGTGCGTGGAGATTTGATGTCGAGCTGTGTTCGAACGGTGCAGATGACGGGGCCTCACCTTCGTCACGAATTCCTGCAGCACCGGAGTCCTGCTCGGAAGCTGTTGAAACAACAGCACAAAGGTGAGCTTAGACTCGCCGCCTGGGGCGAAATTATCGCAGGCCTGATGACCGCATCACGCAGAGGCGGCTGGGGCGAAGCGGTCGATGTCAGCGACGCACGACGTGTGAAGATCTTCCGTTTCCAGCCGAGCCTTTTATTCTGCAGATGATGCTACATGATTCCATCCACCCAGCCATCCGAAGCTCAGCTTCAACGACGGCCGACGGAAAGCCGCCTCGCAATCCGTCTTGACACTAGTCGTTGTAACGAGTATCTTGGTCTACGATGAAGGAAGCGACGCAGGCGGGAAACAAGCGACGGCGCGCGGCCTGTCCTGAGGAGGCAGCGTTCCTGGACCTGCTGCGCACCACGGACCTGCTGTCCCGCGGTCTGGTCCAGGTGCTCAAGACCGAAGACCTCTCGGCGACGCAGTACAACGTGCTCCGCATCCTGCGCGGGGCGCCGGACGGGCTCCCCTGCGGCGAGATCGCCAACCGCATGATCACGCGAGATCCTGACATTACACGCCTGCTCGACCGGTTGGAAAAACGCGGCCTGATCTCCCGCTGCCGGGAATCCAAGGACCGGCGAATGGTCACGGCTCGAATCACGACAGAGGGTTCAAAGCTGCTCACCCGGCTCGACGAACCGGTCCGGGAAGCGCATCGCAAGCAATTGGGCCATCTGGGCCGGGAGCGGTTACGGGCGCTTACCGAATTGCTACGCGCCTTCCGCAGCCGGCTGGCCTGATCTGTTTTGGCTCATATATTCGTTGCAACGATATTCGTGGTACCGCATCTAAGATAACGGGAGATAAGGATGGCAACTATGAGCGCACTGGCTACACCGCAAACCGCAACCTCGACCTGGAATATCGACCCGGTCCATTCGGTGGCCGAGTCAAGGTCAGCCATATGATGATCTCGAATGTCAAGGGGCAATTCGCAACTTTCACGGGAGTGCTGACTCTGGACGAAACTGATCACACAAACTCTCGCGTGGAGGCCTCGATCGAAGCGGCCTCCGTCAACACGCGCGATGCCCAGCGCGACACCCATCTGAAAAGCGCGGACTTCTTTCAAGCCGAGAAGTTTCCCAAGCTGTCCTTCAAGTCGGCGCGCGTAACCCGCAGCGGCCCGGGAGAACTGGCGGTGGCGGGCGGCCTGACCATTCGCGGCGTCACCCGCAACGTGGTATTTACGGTTGAAGGACCGACCCCGTCCGTCCGGGATCCTTGGGGCAAGGCCCGCCTAGGACTGTCGGCGACGACCAAGATCAACCGCAAAGATTTCGGCCTGACGTGGAACGCCGCACTCGAGACCGGCGGCATTCTCGTCGGCGACGAGGTGACCATCACGCTCGACGTCCAGTTCGTGAAAGCTTGAATTATTCGCGGCCGGCACGCGTCAAGCCTATGTGCGGCGGGCGCAGAAGGAGGAAGTCATGTCACTCCGCCCAATCAAACAGATCATTCAAACCACGCCCACCATCGAGGGCGCGGGGGTGAAGCTGCAGCGCGCCTTCGGCTTCGGCAAAACGAAGGATTTCGATCCGTTTCTGCTGCTGGACGATTTTCGCAATGACAACCCGGAAGACTACCTGGCTGGATTCCCTTGGCATCCGCACCGCGGGATTGAGACGATCACCTACGTGCTCGCCGGCTCGGTCGAGCACGCCGACAGCCTTGGCAACCAGGGCAAAATGACCGCCGGCGACGTGCAATGGATGACCGCCGGCAGCGGCATCCTACACCAGGAGATGCCCAAGGGTGATCGGCAGGGCCGCATGCACGGTTTCCAGCTCTGGGCCAACCTGCCTTCATCGCTGAAGATGACCGACCCGCGGTATCAGGACATTCCGTCGAGCGCGGTTCCCGAGGTCACCGACGATGACGGCACCCGAGTGCGTGTCGTCTGCGGCGAGTTCTGGGGCAAGCGCGGTCCTGTGGAAGGCGTCGCGGCTGATCCCAACTATCTCGACATCTCTGTCCCGCCCGGACGCCGCAAGCGCCTCAAGCTTGAGACGACGCGCAATGCCTTTGCCTACGTGTTTGCAGGCTCGGGCACGTTCCGCGACGCCTCGGAACCCCGCGCGGTTCTGACCGACCAGGTCGCGAAACCCGATGCGCCGCCCGTGTACGACGCGAGCAACCACTCGCTGGTGCTCTTCGACCGCGGCGACGAGATCACTGTCCAGGCCGGCGACGAGGGTATCCGTTTCCTGCTGGTATCGGGTAAGCCGATCGAGGAGCCGGTGGCATGGTACGGCCCGATTGTGATGAACACGCAAGAAGAGCTGCGCCAGGCCATAGCCGAACTGCGAACCGGCGCCTTCATCAAGCATCGCTGAATCGGCGCTAAAGGCGAGTAGTGAAATCGTGCGGCCATCGTTCTTCACGCAGAGTCTGTGCCGGACTGATGCGCGCAACACGCAGGGAGGGGCCAAGATTCTTTAAGCCAATTGGGAATCAGAACAAGAATTTGAGCCCGAGTTGGAGTTGGCGCGGCAGCCGGGCACTTGTGGCCTGGCCAAAATTACCGCTGCCAAATCCCGTGGCGTAGCCGTTGAACTGAGTGTGGTTGAAGAGGTTGTAGGATTCAAACCGGATTTGCAGCGTCCCTCCTTCCTTGCTTCTTGGGAGTGGGATGCCGGAAAAGTTCTTGTACAGCGACAAATCGAAGTTGTTGATGCCCTGCCCGCGCATGACGTTACGAGCTTCGGTCCCGAATTCGCCCGCTGGGTCCGCAGCGAAGGCAGCGGTATTGAACCACTGGGCCTGCGTGTGGATACCGGCGCCCGAATTGGGGTCGCCAACAAGATTGGCCCGGTATCCGCCGCAGCCGCAATTGGCAATATCGCCAGACTGCGCGCCGATTGTGAAGGGTAGCCCGCTATAGAAAGTGGATACGCCCGAGAGTTGCCACCCACCGAGCGCGGTCCGCTTAACCCCGCTGGCTCGATTGAACAACGGCAAGCTGTAGACGTAATTGACGATCAGCGTGTGACGAACGTCGAACCCGCAATGGCCGTATTCGCGAGCCAGGTTGTAGGCGTTAAAGGCATTGCCACCGGGGTTGTCGTTGTCCACATAATCCAGGCAATGGGAATAGGTGTAGGCCGCTCCCGCGGTCAGGCCGTGCCAGCCTGACATCCGCAAACTCGCTTGCAGTGAGTTGTAGTTGGCGTTGGAGGAGTTCTCGTATTCGTTGATATTGGCCCAGCCGAGATAGGGCCTGGCGGCGTTGATGCCGGGTGCCGGGTAGGCGGCCACCGAGGGCAGCGGCTGGTTGATGTTCCGATTGACGGCCTGGTGGGTTGATTTGTTTCCCACATAGGCGAGAGACAAAATGGTCTTCCGCGTGAACTGGTACTCCCCGCCGAAGTTCCACTGCGCAGAGTAGGGTTGGGGATAGGTCGGTTCCAGGCTCTGGAGGTTGCCGGGGAGAGCCACTTTCGTGCCGCCGCCCGGATTGTCGAGGGACGCATTGAAGATCTGCGGCGTGCTGGAAAACGGTGGGTTGGGTCCGATGTTGTAGACGTCGTTCCCCTGGATGTTCTCGTAAAAGAGCCCCACTCCGCCGCGGACCACCA
>QHZK01000262.1 GCA_003224635.1 Acidobacteriota bacterium
GCTCGACATCATTACGGAGGTCGTCAATCGCACCGGACTGACTAAAACCAAGGCTGAGGTGGCGGTCGAGACCGTTTTCGAGTCCATGAAAAGAGCGCTGGCGGGCGGCGACCGAATCGAATTGCGCGGCTTTGGCGTGTTCAACGTGAAACCGCGCAAGACCGGCATCGGACGAAACCCTCGCACCGGCGAGGAAGTAAGCATCCCTCCTGGAAAGGCCGTGCGCTTCAAGCCTGGCAAAGAGCTCCAATCGCTGTAGCGCCGCTTCAGTCCGGCACGTGCCTCCCCTTCACTTCGCTCGGGCAGGCTCTAAAGGGCGGCGCTACGGGATAGCTTTGCGAGGCCCCGCGTTCGGGAACACCACGCCTCACGGGAACTACCTCCCCTGGCGCCGCGCCGTGGTGCGGCGGGGAGGATCACCCGCGTCCGCGCTGTCATCGTCAGGATCGCTTGAGGCGGCCGCGGTTCCCGGCGCGCCGCGAAGCAGGTCGTTCGTGAGGAAGAATTTCCCATCCGCCGGCACCATCATGATCTGCACTTTGTCGGAAAGCTTCTCGGCGATGATCTTGTTGATGAGCAGCGGATTCTGCTTCAGGACCTCGGCCTCGCTCTTCATGCGCTCCGCGTCGGCGACAGCCGTAACGCGGATGCGGCTGGCCTCGGCGCCGGCCAAAAGCTCGCGCCGTTGCTGCTCTGCCTTGCTGTCAATCACCTTGGCTTGCGCGGCCGCCTCGGCGTTCTTGATCGTGGCTTCCTTGCGCGCTTCAGCCTCCAGGCGGCTCTGCTGAATCTGCTTCTCCTTGAGCGGCAGCGTGTACTGCATGGCGTCGGACTCCGCCTTGGCCTGGAGCACGTGAACCTGCGCGTCGCCCTCGGCGCGCTTCACTTCCCGAGCCTTGCCGGCTTCCGCCTGCAGTTCCGCGATGCGAACGCGCTTGGCCTCGATTTCCGTCTCCGTAGCCAAGCGATCGTTCTCCTGTTCCTTTAAGAGGAGCCCCTCCAGGCCTTGCGCATATTCGGCGGGAAGCTGAATATCGCGCAGCATAACCTCTTCGACCACGATGCCGTCCGCGCCCAGCCGCTTGGCGATTGCCGAAGCCGCTTGCTGCCGGATCTCTTCGCGGCGGGTGGCGAATACTTCGCGCACCGTGTAGTTGGGCACGAGCTCGCGGAAGGCGCTCGAGACGACCGGGGGCACGATTTCTTCGTCCACAGGCTGAGGCAGATTGTCGTGGATATGGGCGAGCCGTCGCGCGTCGAGTCGATAGCGCACTGTGACCGCGAGGCCGATCCCGAGGCCTTCCTTGGCTTGCACTCTGAGAACTTCGACCTTCTGCCCGGGTTCCTGGGCGACGACCGTGCTGAAGACCTTGCTTCGCGTGTCGTAGACCGCGACGTGGTCGATGAGCGGCTTGATGAAGTGGACGCCGGGATAAAGCGTGCCCGGACGGGTGCCGGCAATCTGGCTGACGCGGACGCCCGCCGTGCCGCTGGGCACCACCGCAATGCTGAGCCCGGCGAGTACTGCGAGCCATCCCGCAGCCGCCGCGCGCGCCGCCGTCTTCCAGCCAACCGGTGGGGGAGCCGGCAGCTTCGCCGCACCCTCCGCCAGGGTGGCCAGCCGGCGGCGATGTTCCCATTCGCGGTAAAGATCATAGATCGCGCTGGCGACTGCGCCAGCAAGAGCTCCGAATCCGGCAACCAAGAACACGTACTTGAAGAACAACATGGGTTTCCTCCTGACGTCCTTTTTTCTCTTTCGTTCTCGTAGGAGGGCACTCCGCGGGCCAATGAGCTTGCGTTGATCTACAAGGGGTTGCGGCGATGAGCAGTGTGTCTGCCGGCCCATATGTGTCGGGCCAGACACGCGGGAGCCGTGCCGGGCGTTGACCATCGCACCCAACACGATTAGACTTCCGCACCTGCCAAAGAAAACTCATCTTGGAGGAACACATGGCAAAAGATCCCAAGGGAAAAGAACGCAAGGTAAAAGATCCCAAGGTCCTCATGCGCACGACCCCAAAGATCACCACAGGCCGACATGGCCGACGATTCCACGCCCCGCGCGCTCCCGCCGGCTTCACCACCGATCCGCCGGGCTTTCAAACCGAAAAGGACCCGCGAGGCAAAGGCAGCAATGGATGGTTTGACCTTCCGGCGCCCACTGGCACTCCTCCTTACCATGTTGATCTAGCCTCAGTTCTCTCGGAAGAGGCGGTCCAGAAGATCGTCGACAGGAAGCGGCTGGTGTTTCACTCCGTCGGGGACACCGGCGGCGTAAACACGACGACGTATCAGCAGCACGTAGCGACTTACATGGAGCTTGACTTCAGCGATGACGACCCGGATGGGGCCAATCCGGCCTTCTTTTATCACTTGGGTGACGTCGTCTATTACGATGGGGAAGTCACCAACTATTACTGGGAGTTCTACGAGCCATACCTGCATTACGCGGCGCCCATCTTCGCGATCCCCGGTAACCACGACGGCGACGTGGACCCAAACGACGCGTACAACAAGCCGTCGGACTCGCTGAAAGGCTTTGCGCGCAATTTCTGTTCTCAGGCTGCCATCCACTTACCGGAAGCCGACGACGCTCCGCGCGATGCCATGACCCAGCCTAACGTGTACTGGACTCTGGACACTCCCCTGGCCACCATCATCGGGCTTTACACCAACGTGCCAGAGGGCGGCCGCCTGGGCCAGAATCAGCTTGCGTGGTTCGAGCAGGAGCTTGCGAGCGCGCCCAAAGGTCAAGCGCTGATACTCTCACTGCACCACCCAATCTATTCCGCCTACGGGCATCACCCCGGCAGCCAGTATCTCAAGTCGATTATCGAGGAGGCGGCTAAGGCTGCACGCCGAATTCCAGACCTCATCCTCACCGGCCACGTACATGACTATCAACGGTTCACCGGCATCATCAATGGTGAGCCTGTTACGACCATCGTTGCCGGGGCCGGGGGCTATAACCACAAGCTCCACACGCTGGATCGTCGCCAGTTCGATCCAAAGGGGGTGCCCTACAAGTTCAACGACGGTCCCGAGACACTGGACCGCTTCAACGACTTCCAGCACGGCTACGTCCTCATTGACGTGCAAGAGAACAAGATTCTCGGGAAGTATATTGCGGTCGACGATCCCAGAACCGGTGACCCGGTCCCAACCCGGCCGGCTAAGCCGTACGACGAGTTTGCTATCACGCTCCGGGGATAAAATGACCTGAAAGGATACACCCGCCCCAGCGGGTGTGAGGGGCAGTCGCCGCGCCGCTTCGGATCAGTGCGGTTTCGGGGGTTGGCGGCGCAGCCAGCGGCTCTTACTCAAACGGTCTCCCTAAGTCCTTTCGCGCCTCGCAGCCATCGCTGGCGCTGATCGGCTCCGCAGCGCGGGCACGGCGATTCCATCCAGTTTACTCGCCAGGAGCCAGAGCGGCACTGGATCGTCTGCTGGCCGCAATGCCTGCAGCGGGCCACGTCAGCAAGGGGATCGTGAGCCGTAGACTTGTCCACTATCGTGCAGAACTGGAGACGAGGTTGATCGTCGGTGCGAAGACCAGGCTGGCCCGCAAAAAACGCGTGAAGATCATTCCCTTCTTTCCGGCGCAGGCTGGCGCTTACCCGGCTGCAGCGGCCTGGTGCGCGCTCATGCTCTTTCAGGGGAGCGTCCGAGGTCAGACCGGAAGCGCACGCCAGACTCAGCCCCAGTCCCTTGCCTACCGGAACACGACCCGCGGTGTGGGCTACGTTGGTTCAAGAGTCTGCGCGGGCTGTCACGCGGACATCTACGAAAAGTTCACGAAGACCGACATGGCACACTCCATGTCCCTCGCCAGCGACCCCGCGCAGCTCGAAAAAGTTCCCGCCCCAGTCACCATCCACGACGAGAAGTTCAACCGTTACTTCCAGGTGTTCCGCCGCAATTCGAGCCTCTATCAGAGCGAGTATGAGCTGGGGCCGGACGGAAGCGAGGTCTTCCGGAATACTCAGAAGGTCGAGTACGCGATTGGCTCGGGCGCGAACGGGGTGAGCTATATCGTTCGGCAGGGCGATTACCTCCTCCAGGCGCCGCTCTCTTATTACTCGAAGTCGCGCTCGTGGGCGCTGTCTCCGGGCTACGAGCTCGGCGATTACGGTTTTAGCCGGACCATTCCTGCGGGCTGCATCGTGTGCCACAGCGGCTTGGCCCAGCCGGTTCCGAACCGCTACGGCGTGTACCGCGAGCCTCCTTTCCGCGAGCTGAGCATCGGCTGTGAGAATTGCCACGGTCCCGGGCAATTGCACGTGGAAGAACGAACCAAGAGTACGCCGCTCTCCGGTCGATCCGACACGGCGATCGTTAATCCCGCGAGCCTACCCGGCTGGCTCGCCGACAACATCTGCATGAACTGCCACCAGGGCGGCGACACTCGAGTTCCCCAGCCCCGCCGGGACTACTACGACTTCCGGCCGGGGACGGCGCTTGATGGCGCCGTCGCGATCTTCGCTTTGCCGCTCAGCCGCGATTCGCCTCCGGCATCGCCGCTGCTCGAACACTATTCCCTGATGGTCCTCAGCAAGTGCTATCGCTCGTGTGGCGGCCGGATGAGCTGCCTCACCTGCCACGATCCGCACGAGCAGCCTAGGTCTGACGCGGCGGGCTACTACCGGAAGCGCTGCCTGAGCTGTCATCAGGAAACGAGCTGCTCCGTGCCGCTCCTCGTTCGCCGGCGCAAGGCTCCGCCCGACGATTGTGCGGGCTGCCACATGCTCAAGCAGAGCCTCGCACTGATTTCGCATGCCGCGCTTACCAACCATCGCATCGTCGCCCATGAAGGCGAGCCCTACCCGGAAGAGGCGTTCCACCAGACTTCGCCCGAACTCCCGGACCTCGTCCACGTGAACGCCGTGCCGGGCGAGAAAAGAGCCCCTTCGCCGCTGGTCCTGCTGCAGGCCTACGGCGAGCTGATGAGCTCGCACCCGCAATACCGCGAGCGCTACCTCGGCCTGCTCGATCAGCTTGCGCGGACCAATCCCGACAACCCTGCGGTTCTTTCGGGATTGGCGTGGAGAAGCCTGGGCAAAGGGACGCCCGAGGGCCGGGAGGAAGCCACGCGATACCTCTGGCGGGCGATCGAGCTGGGATCGACTTCGGTGGCCGATTACGAGTCCCTGGGAGAGTTGCTGGGCCGCGCAGGTCGCACGCAAGAAGCGATCGCCACCGTTCGGCGCGGCATCCAGCTCGACCCCCATGACGATCGGCTCTACAAGTCTCTGGCCTTGCTTTGCATTTCCGCGCGCCGCTATTCCGAGGCAATCGTGGCCATGAAGAAGGAACTCGATCTCTTTCCTCAAGACGATTTCATGCGAGCGCTGTTGAAAAAGGCGGAGGCGGCGCAACCAGCGCCTTAGTGACCGTGTGCAGGTGAGCTCGTATCGTATGGCGGACTGATTATGCTGATTCCTTCCCCTGGGCAATAGCCAAATTTAGCCTGCTACCTTCCCCTGATTCCGCCCCCTGATTTCGCCCCCTGATTCCGGTAAAAGTTCCTGTTGACTTAATTAAGGTTCTCATTATAGTGTTCATCCGCTTCTCCTAACTCAGGGCGCGAACCCCGGAAGGGGCAGGACGAGTGCCCGCAAAAGTCACTTGGGTTTCTCTTGCCGGAGAAAGGGAGGACAGGACCATGAGGAGCCTTCTCGGTAATGCTTCCCTCGAATGGCTACCCCGCTTCAAGTTTGTTGTCATCGCGCTGATCTTGTTCGCTGTTGTGCCCTTCTATTCGCCGGCCCTCTTCGGCCAAGGCGCGACAGGTGCGATCAACGGCACGGTTGCGGATTCCAGCGGCGCAGTCATTCCAAGCGCGACAGTCACGTTGCGGAACGCCGCGACCGGTGCGGAGCGGACCGCTTTGACCAACGCAACGGGAACTTATGTTTTTCCAGCGGTGATCCCTGGGACCTACACCATTCAGGTCGGGGCGCAGGGATTCACAGCCGCGAAAGCAGAAGGCTTAACGTTGAACGTCAACCAGACGCTGACGCAAGACTTCTCTCTAAACGTAGGCGCCACTACGCAGGAAATCAACGTCCAGGCCACCGCGGTGCACATCGAGTCCTCCACGGCGGAACTCGGCACGGCGATTGCTCCCAGGGAAGTCAATGACCTGCCTCTAAACGGTCGGAACTTCACCCAGCTTCTCGCCTTGACGCCGGGCGTATCTCCCATCAGCACGGCTCAGAATGCGGGTGGCGGCGGCCAATGGGGAGGCAATACGATCGGCTCCTTCACTTTCCCCTCCGTGAACGGGCAGTGCAACCGCTGCAACTTCTTCCTGCTGGATGGATTCAACGACGGGCAGGTTTTCATGGGCATGGTCGGCACCACGCCTATTATCGATGGCCTCCAGGAATTCAAGGTCCAATCGCACAATGACAGCTCGTCGTACGGCGGAGCACTGGGCGGAATCGTCAACGTGGCGACGAAGTCGGGGACCAACGAGTACCACGGCGACGCTTGGGAGTTTCTCAGAAACAACGCCCTGGATGCGCGCAACTTCTTCATCGCCGATACGATTCCCTACAAACAAAATCAGTTTGGCGGTGTGATCGGCGGGCCGCTGCTCCCAGGCCGCTTCCGCAGCGGAGCACCGAAAAGCTGGTTCTATGCGAGTTATGAGGGCTACCGGAGTGTCAGGTCCAGTCAATCCCTGTTGAACGTCCCCACTCCTGCGGAAATGACCGGGGACCTGAGCGCTCTCACCAAGACACAGATCTTCAATCCCGGGACCACGCGGCCTGACCCGGCCAACCCGGGCAGTTATCTGCGGGATCCCTTCAAGTGCGACTCCGGCGGGAGTCCTTTGCCGGTGACGAATGGCTTCCAGGGTCCCGGTACTCCCTGCAACAAGATACCGGTCAGCCTGATCAACCAGAACCTGGTGAAGTACGTTCAGGCTGACCTCCCGGCAATTGTCGACACTAGAGTGGCAGGCACTAATGCCATTGATCCAACTCCGAACCGCATCAGGCAGGATACAGTCTCGCTGCGCCTGGATCACCAGTTCAACGATCAGACCGGCGGTTGGCTGCGATACTCGGGGTTTACTCAGCCCGATAGGTTCGCTGTAAGCTGGCCTGGCTCCACCCAAAACCTTTACGATCACGGCTATCAGGCGGCGGCTTCGGTCACCCACACCTTCAGCGGCGGGTCAAAGGTGCTGACGGCTGGTTTTGGGCGTAACAGCGCTCAGACGAACTTCGTAGCCAACCTGGGCGTACCTCGCGACCTGTGGCAGCAGGTTGGCTTTTCGCCCGCCTTTGCCGCAATATTCAGGCAGAGCGGCTCGCTGAACCCGAACGTGAATTATTCGGGCTTCAATAACCGGCCGGGCGGCCACATCCAGGATACCCACATGTCCGACGTCTATGAATGGAAAGGGGATTTCACCTGGGTGCGCGGTAGGCACACCTTCCAGATGGGTGCGGATTTCCAGACCAACAACAGCCGCTCCCCCATCGAATACATTGACCTGGGCTTTGGACCTGCTCAGACCTCCAACCTGGAAGCCCCCCAGGGGGTTGTAACCGGGGCCGGATTGGCTTCCCTCCTCCTGGGAGTTCCCGATAACGCTGACTACCGTAACGTGAATGAGACGGAGCACGGCGGTTGGGTTGACGGGTGGTATTTCCAGGACTCCTGGAAGGCCACCGATAGACTGGCCGTGAACATCGGCTTGCGCTACGACCTCACTCTTTG
>QHZK01000263.1 GCA_003224635.1 Acidobacteriota bacterium
AGGTCGAGGCCGTGGGACGCGAGGCCAAGGAAATGCTGGGGCGCACGCCGGGCAACATCGTCGCCATCCGTCCCCTGAAAGACGGCGTTATTGCGGACTTCAAAGTGACGGAGAAGATGTTGAACTATTTCATTCAGAAGGCCCACAACCGCAAGACGTTCGTCCACCCGCGGATCGTGATCGGCGTGCCTTCGGAGATCACCCAGGTAGAGAAGCGCGCCGTGCAGGACTCCGCCATGCGCGCCAAAGCCAGCGAAGTCTATCTGGTCGAGCAGGCCATGATGGCGGCCATCGGCGCCGGACTTCCCATTACCGAGCCTTCCGGCAGCATGATCGTGGACATCGGCGGCGGCACCACGGACATCGCGGTGATTTCGCTCGCGGGCATTGTTTACAGCCGGTCGGTGCGCGTCGCCGGCAACGAGATGGACGAAGCCATAACCGCCTACCTGAAGCGCAAATACAACCTGCTGATCGGCGAGCGAACCGCGGAACAAATCAAGATTGAACTCGGCTCCGCTTACCAGCTCGAAAAGCCGGTGAGCATGGAAGTCAAGGGCCGCCACCTGCTCGAGGGGATTCCCACGACCGTTAGCATCGATGATTCCGAAATTCGCGACGCGCTGGCGGAATGTGTGTCCACGATCCTGAACGCCATCCATGTGGCTCTGGAACGGACTCCGCCCGAACTCTCGGCGGATATTTCCGACCGCGGCATCGTGCTGACAGGGGGTGGAGCCTTGCTCAAGAACCTGGACAAGCGCATCCGTGAGGAGACTGGGTTGGCCGTGTCCATCGCCGAAGAGCCGCTCGCCTCGGTCTGTCTCGGTACGGGAAGGATGCTCTCTGATTTCGATCTCTTGAGGCGGGTGGCGATCGAGTAGTTTTTCAGTTTGTCAGTTTGTCAGTTTCTCAGTTCAGACCTTAGTTGGTAGCAGCAAGCGGCCTTCTGAACCTTCACCGGTCTGCCCGAAACGGAAGAACTGAATAACTGACAAACTGAAAAACTGAGAAACTGACCAACTTAACGATGCTCGATTCGCATTCACCACAATTCGGCCGCTCCCTAAAAACTCTGAGCCGCGAAGCTCCCGAGAAAACACACTTTGTAGTGCGCCACGGCCCTCTCTTTGTGCTGGCGGCGGTGATGGTGGCGCAGTTCCTGCTGCTCTCCTACCAGATCACCCGCGGCCACAACGTGCGCCTGATCAAGGTGTGGACCGTCGCCATCCTTCAACCTTTTCAGTCTTCCGTAGGCGGCGTCGTAGACTCGGCGACGCGCGCGTGGACCGACGTCCGCAACCTGCGCCGCGCCGAGCAGGAAAACCAGCAACTGCGCGCCGAGATCATGACTGCCCGGTATCAGATTCAGCAGCTCTCCGAACAGGCTGCGGAAACCAGGCGCTTGCGCGGCCTGCTCGATTTCAAGAGCCGCCTTCCCTTCCCCACCGTTGCCGCTGAAGTGATCGCCAGCAGCCCGGGCGAGGGATCAAACGCCGTCTTCATCGACAAGGGAAGCAACTCCGGCCTGACGATCGACCTTGCCGTGATCGCCCCGACGGGGATCGCCGGCAAGATTATTGCCGTTTTTCCGAATACAGCCCAGGTGCTGCTCATTACCGATCCCTCAAGCGGCGTGGGCTGCATTCTGGCGAAGAGCCGCGTTCAGGGAGTTTTGAAGGGCGACGCCCGGAACCTCTGCCAACTCCGCTACGTGATGAACGGCGAGACCGTGTCCCCGGGAGACGTGATCCTGACCTCGGGCCTGGACCAGATCTACCCCAAGGACTTGCCCGTCGGAACCGTCCTCGAGGCAACGCAGGGGAACATCTACAAGACAATCGCCGTCAAGCCGGCAGCTGCGCTGGACCACCTGGAAACTGTGCTGGTCGCGCTCAAGCCCGCTGCACCCGAGGAGCAGACGTCATCAAGAAAGGCAAAGGGTAAAGGATGAATTATGAATTGTGAATTATGAATGCTGAACTATAGCGTCCCTGTTAATTCACCATTCATAATTCTTTACGTGGCCGCTCCCACTCACAGGTCGATCGCGGTCTTTCGGGCGCACCCTGCCACCCTCTGGGTAGCCGCCTTCGCGGCCCTCGTGCTGCAGACCTATTTGCCGCTCAAGGTGCCGCTCGCGCGCCTCGTCGATTTGCCCCTCATGGTAACGATCTACTTTGCGTTATTGCGGCGTAGCCGGCTCTCCTCGATCGCCCTGGGGACCACCCTGGGGCTCCTGCAGGACGCCCTTTCGCACGGCTACATCGGGATGTTCGGGATGGCTAAGGCGCTGGTGGGATATCTGGCAGCGTGGGCCAGCGTCAAATTCGATCCCGAGCACACGGTGACGCGCTTCGGCGTGGTGGGGGCGCTGGTCCTCATCCACAACCTGTTTATGTCGGCGCTCGAGCAGTTGCTGCCCACGCCCCCGTCTCTCCAGCCCCTGGATCTTGTCAGCGCGGCGCTGCTGAACGTCGCCATCGCGCTGATCGTCTTTCTGGGGCTCGACTACTTCAAGCGCCCGGCGTGAAGAACCGGGGCTGTAGCGGCGGTCATTCCCTTTCGATGACGCTCGGCACCTTGAACAAGCCCGCGTCCTGCTCGGGGGCGTTCGCCAGTGCCTCGTCTCGCGAAAAGGTCCGGCAGGGCTCGTCCTGACGCAGCGAGGGATTCTCCAAGCCGCCAAAAGTAACCTGGGCCATGGGTTCCAGCTGGGAGGTGTCCAGCTCGTTCAGCTTGTTGACGTATTGCAGGATCGAGTCCAGTTGAGGCAAAAACGTCCTGACCTCTTCTTCGGTGAGTTCGAGGTGGGCAAGCTCAGCCACATACCGGACGTCTTTCTCAGTCAATGCCATTCGTGTCGATCCCTCCAATCCTTCCGTTTAATTGGAGCGCTTGCTTGCGCCTCGGGCGAAATACTTGGCGTACGATCGCTCGACAATCCTCGCGATCTCCGGATCAAGCTTCGCTTCACTATCCGGGAACTGAAGCTTACCCGCATCGAGCAGGCCGAGTGTCAAGGAAGGAGGCGTCTCGACTTTGAAGCGACGAACCGCGCTCTCCGACGCTCCGCAGGCTGACTTAGTGTCTGTGCTGAGCCGGATACGCACGTTCTTGACCAGCGGACCGCCCAGGAAACTGTTGACCACCGCACGAATCTCCTCGGCCAAGCGGCTGAGCTGCGCGGCCCACGACGGGGACCGCGTGGCCACGGTCAACGTTCCGGCCTGAAACGCGATTGGCAGCGAGTGCGCCGCAATCGACTTCCCGGCCACCCGAGGCCAAAGGGGAGCGAGGACTTCCACCAGCGGCGGGTTCGCGCGGCGCAAATGGCCTTTGAAAACAGCGGGCAAAACTCTCCCGATCTCCTGCACGTCGCTTCCCCAACTCCCCCCGCTGGTCCAGAGTCATCGCTAGGGCAGCGTGACAAATTCCTGAGCGATTGCTTCGAGGGCGGGGAGTGTAGCACAACTCGGCCGAAGAAGGGAATGCCTTGCGAAATCTCGCCCCGCTTCCTTATATTCAACGATTGAAGAGACAGCGGCCAAGCTGCTGAATGGCGTGCATTTGAAATCTAGGATTACAAGTCTGCGCTTGATTCTCGCCTCGGCCTCGCCCCGGCGCCGCGAGCTGCTGCGCGCTGCCCGGTTCGCCTTCGAGGTCCGGCCGAGCGCGGTCGCAGAAAAGCGCCGCGCGGACGAGTCCGGCGAAGAGTTCGCGCTTCGCGCGGCGCGCGAAAAGGCCCTCGACGTTGCCTCCTCCGCCCCGCCGGAGAGCCTCGTGCTGGGCGCGGATACCGTCGTCATCGTCGACGGCGAAGTCCTCGGCAAGCCGGTCGGCCCGGACGACGCCGCGCGCATGCTTCGGCTGCTCTCCGGCGTGACCCACCGCGTGGTCACTGGGGTGTGCCTCGTCCGCGCCCCCGACCGCATCGAAGCGTTGAGGCCTTCAGTTACGCTCGTAACCTTCCACCGCCTGGACGAGGAGGAAATAAGCGAGTACGTTTCGAGCGGCGAGCCCCTGGACAAAGCAGGCGCCTACGGCATCCAGGGGCTGGCGTCCAAATTCGTCACGCGCATCGAGGGCTGCTACTTCAACGTGGTGGGCTTGCCGGTCGCTCTCGTGTACGAATTGCTGAAAGACAGTTACCGGTAGTCGGTCTTCGGTAGCGCCCCAGTCGATCAAGACTGGCAACCGAGCGCCGACGACCGGCAACCTACAAAATAATCCGCGCATCCCCTTCCCGCCGCGTGACGCGCTCCCGGTCAAGGTATTCGAGCAGCGGAATAGCGTACTTGCGGGTCAGGCCCGTCATCTCCTTGAAGACCGCGACGTCGATCCGATTGCTCTGCTGTTTTCGCTGGGCGACTAACTGCCGGAGTTTGTCCAGCGCCGAAGAGTGGAAGATCAGGTCTTCGGCCACTTTAAGCAGCGTCTTCTCTTGGAGCAAAATGTGCAGGATTTTTTCGGCGCGCGCCCGGTCGATCCGCAACCCTCCGAGCACTTCTTTCGCGCTGGGCACGGCGAGCCCTGCCTTCTCGAAGGCGCGGCTGATCTGGTCTTTGGCGGCCAGCTCCTCTGCGGTCAACTGGATCTCACGGCCCAGGCGACGAACCGTCTCGCCCTTTAACTCGATTTTGTTCTCTGCCGCCAGAGCCTGAAGCACAGCGCTGAAGAGCGCGGGCGAGGGCAAGCCGGTGTGCTGTAGCGGCGGTCTATGACCGCCGGCGGTCTGACCCCTGCGCTCCAAGGGCAGGCTGGTCTGCTGTAGCGGCGGTCGGAGCCTGCCTTCTCGCAAGGGACCGCCGAGGTTAGACCGTCGGCGCTCATAGGGCGCCGCTACAGCCCGGCCGCGCAGCTCCTCCTTGGGCAGGCCCGCCACCAGAGGATTGGCCTCGTGGAATCTGTCGAGTTGCTCGACGACCCGCCGGCCGAGGTCCCGGAAATGCTCGGAAGAGGCGAAAAGGCTCGGCGGCTGGCCCAACATCACGAGGTTCCCTTTCCCTTCCAGCAGCTTGCCGACCCGCAGCACCTCCGAGGACTGCCATCCGGTTCTCATCACCAGCGCCGAAAGGGAAATCTCTCCGGACTGCGCCGTCAGCAGACGCAACCGCGCCTCCGCGTCGCCCCTTTCCAGGACCTCGAGCGATTCGCGCACTTGCGGGTCGCCAAACCGGTGCTTGGGGGGCTGGCCGTCAAGAACCACCCCGCCGCCGATCGTTACGACAGGAGAAAACTGCCGGATGATGAACCGGTCACCGGAGAGGTACAGACCCGGTTCCTTAAGGCGCAACTGGGCGAACGCCCGGCTGCCCGGCCTTAGTTCCTTCGCGTCCAGCAGGACCACTTCGGCCAGGGTCTCCGCCGTCCAGCAGTGGAAATGGACCTTGGCGCGGTTCCTCAAGGGACGCGCGGTATCGAGCAGCGCGACCGTGCAGTCGAGGCGCGTCGCCGGCTCGAACAGGCCGGGCTCGGCAAGGGTCATGCCGCGGGCGATTTCACGGGCCTCCACGCCAGCCAAGTTCAAGGCAGTCCTCTGTCCTGCCAGGGCGACGTCAGTGGACCGGTTGTGGACTTCAATCCCGCGTATCCGCACGCGGCGCCCGAGCGGATGGATTTCCACTTCCGCTTCCTTCTCGATTCTGCCGGCGATGAGCGTTCCGGTTACGACCGCGCCAAATCCCTTCATCACAAAAGCGCGATCGATGGGCAGACGAAAGGGCAGGTCCGTGGGCTTTGCCGCGACTTCCGCGCCCAGCCGCCCCAACTCACTCCTCAGCGCGTCGAGGCCCTGACCGGTTCGCGCGCTCACGGCCACCACCGGCGCGCCTTCGAGAAACGACCCGGCCACAAACTCCTGCGCTTCGAGTTTCACCAGGTCAACGATTTCCGGCTCTACCAGGTCGGCTTTTGTAATCACCACCATGCCTTTCCGGACGCCAAGCAGTTGGCAGATGTCAAAATGCTCGCGCGTCTGCGGCTTGATGGACTCGTCCGCC
>QHZK01000205.1 GCA_003224635.1 Acidobacteriota bacterium
CTGGATTTGGAGCGCGACGCGCGCAAGCTGGCGCGGCTGCTGGCCAGCGCCAAGGCCTCGCGGCCGAGCCAAGTCTATGCGCTGCTTTCCAAGTACCCTCAACACTTGCTCCTGTTCCTCCTGGTCTACTACCCGCAAGCCAGGATCCAGGCCCGCGTCAAGAGTTATCTCTTCAAGTTCCCGCAGGTGCGCGACAGGCTGCCACGCGCCGAGCTTCAGGCGATGGGTCTCGCGCCCGGCCCCAAGTTCGAGAAGATCATGGAGCGCGTCTTCCTCGATCAACTGGATGGGAAGATCAGGACCCAGCCCCAACTGCTCAAGGCGCTCCGGGAGCTTTCCGGGATCAAGGAACCGGCGCCCAAACCCGAGCCCCCTCGTCGCGCGGAGCGTCGCGGCAAGAAAACAGTGACCAGTGACAAGTGACGAGTGACAAGAAACGTTTCGCGTGTCACTTGTCACTCGTCACTTGTCACTTGTCACTGTTCTTTATAGTTGGGGTTGACGTGACGGCTGCCGCGCCGCATCAGGGCTTCCGCCTGGGCCTCGGCGGCGATCCCGCCGCGGGCCCCGAGCGCCGTGCAATTCAAGCCCGCCATGGCGTTGGAGAAATCGAGCGTCGCCGCCATCTCCCAACCTGAGAGCAAACCGTAGATGAAGGCGCCGTGGAAGACGTCGCCCGCGCCCGTGGTGTCGACGGTCTCAACCACGAACCCCGGCGAGTAGAGGTAGCGCCCTTGCCACAGCACCAGCGCCCCGTCCCGGCCGAGCGTCATGCCTGGCGCGCGCATCTTGTACTCGCGGGCCATGTAGTCGAGCACGCGAAAGGGGTCATCGTCGCCGGTCATGGCGGGCAGGAAATTGGCGGAGGCGATTAGGTAGTCGATCAAAGGGAGCAGCTTCTCGACCTTCTTATAGACCGTGTCGAGGTCCGCCACCACCGGGACCCCGGCGCGCCGCGCCCAGCCCGCCGCTTTGATCGAGGCTTCGACATCGCACCCGTCCAGGTGCAGCGCCCTCGCCGAACCGATGGCTTGCCGGGCGAGTTCCGAGGGCCTCACCGCCAGGCGCGCGTCGCGGTCCCAGAAGACCGTCCGCTCGCCCGTCTTCTGGTCGACGATGATGGTGCCGAACTGGGTGGCTGCGCCGCGGACCACGCGTGTGTAGCGGAGGTCGACACCTTCCCGCCGCAGGCTGGCCAGTTGGAAGCGCCCCGCCGCGTCGTCGCCCACCTTGCCGATGTAGCGGGTGCGCAAGCCGAGCCGCTGGCAGGTGACGAGCGCCGTCGCCACCTGGCCCCCCGCCTGTTGGGACACCGCCGCCACGCGCTCCTTGCCGCCCAAGGCAGGGAACTCGCGGACCACCAACACCGTGTCCGTGGCGTTCAGGCCTAACCCGACGACATCAACTTTGGTCCTTGGCAAGGCGCTCCTCCTGAGGCGTGAGAGTCGGGGGGCGTCGAGTCGCGGGTTCCATTCCCGACTCACGATTCCCGATTCCCTGGGAACGCAACTCTACTCCTCGGCCTTTAGGCTCGCAACGAAATTTGCCCGGCGACCGAGCCGGACGGGCTCGGCTTGTTGGGGGTGGCGGGGCCGGGCGACGGGCGCAGCTTTTCCACAGGAACGTCTGATAATATTTCTGCCTGGCCCACACGGTTAACATAATCTGTTTTGCACATTCCTTCCACAAGGCGGAAGAAACCCCTTGGAAATCTGGCGGATGTGGAGTTGACCGTACTGGGGCAACGTTGAAGCGGGGGCAGGCTCCTCTGGGCCTGGGCTTAGCCCGGGGCACACGATGCTGCCATCCTATGACGACAATGTCGAAGGCCTTCGGTGACACGTCGGAAAAATTATGCGTGCTAGAGGTATGACTAAACCCGCAGTTTCCTTGGCCTAGAGCTCTGACAAGATTTGGCAAGTTGGGTGCTAGTTCCCCCCCGGTGGTGCGGTCGTAAGTTACTTGCGTGTCGCGCCAGGGCCATCATTACGAATGGGCACACAGCATAATCCGGCTTGTATGGCCCGCATTCGCACGGGGGCCTTGCGGGTTTTCCTCACGACGCTTTTATGGGGACCCTCACTTAACGGGCAAGGGATTCCCGCTTCTAAACCCGTCTGGCGAACGGATCTGCGGCAACTGGGGCTTAGGCAGGAACATTTCCAGTTCGTTGCTCCCCCGAGCCGGATGCGATCGGAGATAACGCGGGACTCGATAGCTTTCGGTCGTAGCGGCCACATCGCCGTGGCATTTCTGACTCAGGTCTTGAGCAGGGATCTTCCCTCTATAGGGGCGTCCCGTCAGGTCCACCTTATCTTGTTGGACGCTGCCACTGGGAAAGTCGTCGCCAATAGAACATGGCCTGCTCCCGGGGCGACCTTGAACAATGTCTATGTCGCAGCTACTCGGGAGGGCAGTTTTGTGGTCTTGCAAGGCAACGCACTGCGGGTGTACTCCTCTGAGCTTCGCGAAATAAACAGACTCGATGTGACTGCCGATCCCTCTGAAACAGGAAGTTGGTCGCTCTTAGTTCCACCCGGAGGAGACTCGGTGTTCTTGTGGCACTATTTGATCGGCGGCTTGAGCCTGAGAATGCTCAGTGCGACGACGCTTCGCGAAATTCGTTCTTGGAACAAAGCAGAGGAAACTGGCGGCGCGTGGACTTCCGGAAAGTACTTTGCGAAGGTAGGAACGGACAAGAATCTGTATGTTCGTGGATTCGATACTCCGTGGCGCGCCATCGCCGATTTAAGCCACTGCCGTGGTGGTTGGGGGACCGCAGCGACTAAATTCATAAACGAGGACTCGCTGATCGTCTCTGGCTGCGACCCTGTTCGGTTGATAAGAGTCGATGGACACATTCTTTTCACGGCGCACCCTCCCAAAGGCCGTCTGGCCGCCGATGCTTGGGGATCACTTGACGGGAGATTTGTAGCGGTGGCGACTACCACCATGGGGGGCCTTAAAATAGCATTAGCCCTCGACATGTCCAGTGGCACTGCTCCGCGGCGTATCCTAATTTATGATACGAAGAGCGGTAACCCTGTGGGCTCTCTGAAGTACACTTGGCAGCACGCCTGTGCGTTCTCGCCTGATAACTCCGCGTTGGCCCTGCTCAGCGGCGGAATCGTCGAGTTGTTCCGCCTTCCTCAACCGAACAGACGATTGTGCTGTTGCTTCCTCCGACCGATTGATAGCTCTCCTTAGCACGTCAATATTTTCGCAGGGGTTCTTTCTTCGGTGGCCCTTCATCAGCGTCGTGGTAAAGAAGAATCGGTCGGACACGCCCGATGGCGCAGTCGACCACAAGCCATTGGACACTTCTACGAAAGAGCCGCGGAGTTTGAAACCCATAAACTCCGCGCTACCTGGCTGCCCGAAGTTGGCTGCGCGGAATTTAAAGTATCGCTTGAGATTAGTCCGACCGGATTTTCCAGGATTTCCCCGAACAAAAGTGCGGACGGGACGCCCGCGCTCCCGGCTGTGTCGCCGAAGTTTCACGAGTCGGGCCCTGCCGATTTTTTGCTTCCCGCGCTCTGAGGCTTATGCTAACTTTGTTCTTTTGTCGGCGCGTCGACATTGAGTCCCGCAGATGCCCCTGCGCGAAACAGAAGCCATCGTGCTCAGGACCTACCGCCTAGGTGAAGCCGATAAGATCGTTTCACTCTTCACGCGTCAATTCGGGCGTCTGAGGGCTGCGGCGGGCGGGGCGCAGCGCACCAAGAGCCGCTATGGCGGGACGCTCGAGCCCCTGAGCTACATCCGCCTGTGGCTCTACGAGCGCGAGAACCGCGACCTGCTGCGCCTGAACTCGGCCGAGCTGCTCGAATCGTTTTTCGACATGCAGAAGGACTACCGCCGGCAGGTGGCCGCCCAGTACCTGGTCGAGGCCTCGGAGCGGCTGCTGCCGGAGCGCGAGGTCAACGAGCGGGCCTTCCGATTGATCGTGGCCGTGTTGCGCGCCCTCAAGCGTTCGCCGGAGATTGACCGGCCGCTGCTGTATTTCAATTACTGGCTGCTGCGCCTGGGCGGCTACTTGCCCGACCTCGAACGCTGCTTCTCCTGCGGGCGCGAGATCGGCGAGGAGGCCGGCTATTACGGGCCGGGTTCGGAGGGAGCGTTCTGCGTCGCCTGCCAAAAGACCCGGCCGGGAGCGTCCCGCCGGAAGATTTCCGCCCAGGCGCTGGCGCTGGCCCGAGTGATGCGCCAGTCGCCGCTCGAGCGCTGGCTGGCCGAACCGTCACCGCCAGAGGCCGGAGAGGCGCGACACTTCTTTGAGGAGCTGGTCGAGACGCACGCCGAAAAGAAATTGGTCACGCGAGAGTTGCTGGCCGAGGAAGCTTGAGAAGCTATCAGCTATCAGCAGTCAGCCCACGGAGGGAAATGATTGCTGAAGGCTGATAGCTGAAAACTGACAACGGCCGTGTTCACAAAAATGCCAACTTCGCAAACTACTTTAACTTTCCAGGACATGATGCTGGTCCTCAGCCGGTTCTGGGCCGATCAGGGTTGCGTCCTGGCGCTGCCCTACGACGTGGAGGTGGGTGCCGGGACCATGTGCCCGGAGACGTTCCTGCGCGTGCTCGGTGCGGACCCCTGGCGCGTGGCCTACCTCCAGCCTTCGCGTCGGCCAGCGGACGGGCGCTACGGTGAGAACCCCAATCGCCTGCTCAAGCACACCCAGATGCAGGTAATCCTGAAACCTCCGCCCGCGGATGTCCAAGACGTTTACCTCGCGAGTCTCGAAAAGCTCGGCATTGACCTTCGCGACCACGACATCCGGTTCGAGGAAGACAACTGGGAGGCGCCGACGCTGGGCGCCTGGGGCATCGGGTGGCAGGTGATGCTCGATGGCCTGGAAATCACGCAGTTCACTTACTTCCAGCAGTGCGGGGGGCTCGACCTCGAGCCCATTAGCGTCGAGTTGACCTACGGTCTGGAGCGCATCGCGGCGTTCCTGCAGAATGTTAACAGCGTGTTTGAAGTCCGATGGAATAACAGCGTGACTTATGGAGACTTGCGTCGCGCCGAAGAGCTCGAGTTTTCGGTTTATGACTTCGAGGCTGCTTCACGTGAAACATGCCGTGCCTTGTTCGATTTATATGAAAAAGAGGCGGCGCGTTTGCTCGACGAATATCAACGTAACTATCGCGCGCTGGTGAAAGGTGACGCCGCAGTAGACGTTGTGGCGCTCGGGCTCAAGAGAGGAAATGGCGATGCGGTCCCTGCGGCTCGCAGCCTCTGGCAACGCCGATTTCCCCTGCGCAAGGTTTACGACCTGTGCCTGAAGTGCTCGCACCTGTTTAACATCCTCGATGCGCGGGGAGCGATCAGCGTCACGGAGCGCGTCGCCTTGATCGCGCGCGTGCGCAGGTTGGCCTGTGACGTGGCCCGTATCTACGTCGATCGGCTCGAGGCGACCTCAAGTAAAGCTCGAACCTTTGAAGGGCAGCCAGCGTGAGTCAGTTTGTCAGTGCTTCAGTACTTCAGTATCTCAGTACTTCAGGACTTCGTTGATCTCGGTCGCGTTGAAAGTTGACAGAACTGACACACTGAAAGACTGACAAACTGAAGAACTCAATGAAATCCCCCGCTACATTGCCGCTTCTGGTCGAGGTCGGGTGCGAGGAGATTCCGGCGCGGTTCCTCGCTGGCTCGCAGAAGGAGTTTGGCGAGCGTCTGCGGACCGCGCTGGCCGAAGCCCGCCTCTTACCTATCGAGACTTCTAGCGAACAAGAGGCTCCGGGACCGCCAGTCAAGACCTACTCGACGCCGCGCCGGCTCGTGGCTCACGTGCCGGAGATACTCTCTAACCAGCCCGACAAAATGGAGGAAGTGCGCGGACCGTCAGTCAAGGCTGCCTTCGATGCCCAGGGCAAGCCTACCCGTGCTGCGGAGAGCTTTGCGGCCAAGAACGGCGCCGCGGTCGAGGATTTGATCAGGGTTTCAACTCCGAAGGGCGAATACGTAGCGGTCCAGAAGCGTATTTCAGGGCGAGCCGCAGTTGAAGTGTTACCTGAGATTTTGCCACACGCCATCACCGGTCTCAGCTTTCCGAAGAGCATGTACTGGGAGAGGTCCAAGACGCGTTTCATTCGGCCCATCCGATGGACGCTTGCGGTTCTCGGAGACGGGAAACTGGCTGCTGTGGTTCCTTTTGAGGTCGCGGGTGTGAAGTCGGGCCAATTGACTTATGGCCACCGAATGCACAGGTCGGGACCGGTGACCGTCAGCAGCTTCGCGGATTACTCGAAGAAGCTTCGCCAGATGAATGTCGAATTTGATCCTGAGAATCGGCGTCAATCGATCCGCGCGGAATTTAACGTTCTACTTGAGGATTGGATGGAAGTGGTCCAGGACGAAGAGCTCGAGGAGTGGATTGTAAACTCGACGGAATGGCAGTCAGGCATCAGAGGCAAGTTCGACGAGCGGTTCCTTCGTTTGCCTCGCGA
>QHZK01000206.1 GCA_003224635.1 Acidobacteriota bacterium
CCCGCCCCAGCGCCGACGCCACGCCGGCGCCAATCTGCAGCGACGGGTCCTCCGGGCCCAGCGACTGCCCGCTTCCAATCGCCAGGGCGCAGGTGATGAACTTGCCGACCACCGTACTGAAAGGAATGTATCCTTCGTAGATGTAGACCGCCGCCTTGGTCTGGTTCACGCCACTGCCGCGCACGCTGGGGAAAAGACGGATCACCAGGAACGCCACCGCCAATCCGCCCAGGACCGGCACCGTGAGCACGCGCCACCCCGAGGGAAACAGAGCCGAGCCCAGCAGCCGCCAGTGAGTCCAGTCGATGGCGATGCGGAATCCGACCACCAGGAGCCCCGAGAACAGTCCGATGACCACGGCGAGAACAAGAAATAGATTCTCCTCGCGCATGGCGAGCAATCGTCGGAGGGAGCGAAGCCACTCGCGAGCCAGCGCTGGCCAGGCCCTGATCCTGGCCCTAGTGTTGTCGATTACGGACTGCAGGTCGCCGATTGCTTGGCTTCCGTCGGGCAGTGTTTTCGGTGGTGGGCTCATTTTCAAGGGGCGGTGGTTCCGCCAAAGCCGCTGCTTCGAGTCTTGCCAGTACGCTGTCTCAATCCAAAATCCAAAATCCAAAATCCAAATCTACTGGGTGCCGGAGTGCCTTTGCGCGGCCAGCAGAATCGCCTGGTCCAGTCCCTGCGGAGCTCCGCAGGATGACGACGCAACCGTCTCCGCCTCGACGACGACATCCATCACCTGGGCTATCAGGTCAGGATTGCGTTCGAGGGTTCGCGCGCGAACCCCGGATCGCAGTTTCTGAATGCGAGCATAAACGCTCTCGATGAGCGTCTGGGGTTGCGACGTTTCCAAAAGGTCGCCGTGGCTTTGCGCGCACTGTTCGAGCCGCACTACTGCCTCATCGAAAGCGCGCACCACGCGACGGACGCGTTCACGAGCGGAAATCCGGTGATCGAAGGGATCGATGCCAAGCACCAGGTTGGTCATTTCAAGCAGGCGGGCGACGTGGGCATCAGCAGGGTTCTCCTTCACTGCCCGCTCGAAGTATTCCTTCGCCTCCTCGTAGCGGGCCATCTGGAAAGAGGCTTCGCCCGCGCCCGCGAGGGCAGCCTCTTGGGAGCGCTCCAGCCCCAACGCCTGATGGAATTGCGTCAGCGCGCGGTTGTAATCCTTGGTTTCGAAGAACAGGCCGCCCGCCTGCACGTGGGCCTCCGCGTCTTCAGGCAGGTCCGCCGCAAGAGCGATCAACTCCGACTCGGCCTCCGCGCGGTCGCCGTGCTCCAGCAGGAACTGGCAAAGCTCCAGGCGCGCCTGGCGACGAGTGTCTTCGGGCTCGTTCTCCCAGATGCCGTAGATGGCCCTGTGATAATCGCGAAGGGCGTCAGAGAGTTTCCCTTGGCGCACGGCCAGGCGCCCGAGTTCCAAGTTTACGAGCCCATTTTCCGGTTCTTGCTCCCGCAGACTCAGCAAGTGGGCGCGGGCTTCTTCGATCCGACCGGCAGCCAGCAGCGCCTGCGCCAGCCGAAGCCTGTAGAACGTATTACTTTGAGCGTAAAGAAGGGCCGTCTCGAAATCGTCGATGGCCGCTTGCGGCCGGCCCGCCTTCAATTCAGCTTCGCCCCTCGCGTACCATTGCTCGGCCAGTGTCTTCTGCGTCTCATGATAGCGCTTGGTGGCGAAGCCCGTCACGGTGAAGAGAAGACCCAGGCCGAGTAAGCTGAGCAGCAATACCGTTTCCCGCTGAGGAGACCACCACCCCTGGTGACTGGCGCAGGAGGGGCACCGCAGCTCGTGGCGAGGAATCTTGTTCCCGCAACGTGGGCAGAGACGGTCTTCGCTCGGGTCAGCCAAATCTTTGTCCGCAGTACCGTATGGGCCCTCAGAACTCGCCGCGTGACGTTCGCCAGAAGTCGAAGCTCGTGCGACGCTGAGCGCCAAGTCTATCCTAACCCCTTGGCGCGATATCGTCAAAAATTGATCGGCGAGCACTCTCTGGCTGGATCAAATCGATGGCCAGCGGCCAGGACAAGCACCCAAGGTAGGAAGCGCGTGACGGGGCGCTAACGCACTCTTAACCGCAAATTGCCCGAGAAGTTCGAATAGCTCTCGACCTTGCCCATGTCAAACTTTATCCAGGACAATTCGTACGTCCACCGGTTGCCTTCGATGCTGGTGGGAGTGCCCTGGACCGCCAGCACCTCATCCTGGCTGGAGCCCAGGGTGAAGTAGCCCCGCAGTCGTGCGGCCGAAAGGTCGCCCGCCGGGAACACTTGAACGTGAAGAATGCCCGCGACGTTCGAGTAGCTTTCAAGCTTGCTGTCGGAGAATTCCACGGAGGAAGACTCATAGCTCCATCGGCTGCCTTCGACGCTGGTCGGGGTGCCCTGAACGGCCAGCACCTCGTCCGGGCTGGAGCCCAGCGTGAAGTAGCCGCGCGAGTGCGCCGCTGAAGGGTCGCTTACGGGGCTGATCTGCACGTGCAGGTTCCGGGAGACGTTGGCGTAGCTCTCGACCTTGCCTTCGGAAAAGTCTACGGAAGAAGACTCGTACCTCCACCGCCGGCCTTCGACGCTGGTCGGGGTGCCTTGAACCCCGAGCACCTCATCCGGGCTGGAACCCAAGGTGAAGTAGCCGCGTGAGCGCCCCGCCGAAGAATCACCCGCCGGGCGGAGCCGAACATGGAGATTGCGGGAGATGTTGGCGTAGCTCTCGACCTTCCCATCCGAGAAGTCGATCGAAGAGAGTTCGTACATCCATCGATTGCCCTCGACGCTGGTCGGCGTTCCTTGAATCATCAACACTTCGTCCTTGGTGGAACCGAGGCCGAAGGCGGGACCCGAGGGAGGCAGGTATTCGCCCGCAGGCTTGTCGTTCGCCTTTTCGCTCGAGGAGGCTTCGTTCGCACCCACAGCGTCACGTCGACGGCTGTCGTCGTTATTGTTGAGCACGAGAGTCAGGGTGAGCAACAAAGCTCCCAGGCCCACAACCCCGAGTCCCGTCGCGCTCCGAAACGGGTTACGGAGAAAGCGCAGTCTCTTCAGCGGAGCCTGGGGCGGCGGCGGCGTCTGGAACGGCCCGAACGGACCGGGCGGATAGCGGCCTACGCCTGCGCTTGCCTGCGCGGGCCGACCCTCAGGTTGAACGGCCGGCGGTGAGTCCGGGACGGGTGGGGTGAGTCTGGGAGTGGGAAACGCGTCCGAGAGCACCTGCTCGTAGGCTTCGTTGATTTCCTTCAGCTTCTCCTGGGCCTTCTGCTGCAGTCGAGGGTCGTCGGCAAAGCGGTCTGGGTGCCACACCTTGACGAGGTCTTTGTGGGTCTGTTTTAACTCCTCCAGTGATACTCCAGGCTCCAGCCCGAGCACCCGATAGTACCGAAGCTTTCTCTCGGGGACCCACCGCGCTCGCAAACGTTCCGCTCCTCGACCGACTTCGCCGTTCATCCAAACGCCCCTCTTCGGTGACGGCTATTGCGCGGATCGTAACATAGTTGAAATTTGGAAACTAGACGTACTTTATAAAGGGTAACCGCCCATCGGGACGTTTGTAGGTTCATCCTCCTCCACTCCACCTGCCCCACCCATCTCTCTTGCTCGAACGGTGTGGCCCATAGTACGCTGATTGAGCGACTTGTCCGCTTCCCATGAGCGATTTTGCGCCAGCCACAACCGAGACGCCATCTTCTAACGTCAAGGGCGCCGGCCAGGGGATGCTTTTTGGCTTCTGGTACCCCGCGCTGCGCAGCGCCGAAGTGCGAGGCCGGAGGCTGAAGCAGGCGATGCTCCTGGGCGTTCCGCTGTGCATCGGGCGCGACGCTCGCGGCCACGCTTTCGCGCTGCACGACAGTTGCCCTCATCGGGGGATGCCGCTCTCCTTCGGTCACTTTGACGGCGATACCCTCGAGTGCTGCTACCACGGCTGGCGGTTCGAACCGAAGACTGGCCAGTGCCGCGAGATTCCGTCACTCACCGCCCGCGACAAGCTGAGGGTGGACCGAATCTTCGCCACGAGCTTCGCGTGCGAAGAGCAGGACGGCTACATCTGGGTCTACCTGCCCGACCCGGAGGATCGCCATCCCGGGTCGCGCCCGCCGCTCGCCCAGGACCCGCTGCCGGTTTGTCCGCGCCTGCCCATTTTCAGCCCGCGCTACCGCATCACTCGTCTCTCAGCAGAGCTTCCATGCCACGTTGACCACGGCATCATCGGACTCATGGACCCGGCCCACGGGCCGTTCGTGCACCAGGCCTGGTGGTGGCGGAGCCGCCAGAGCATTCACGAGAAAGAGAAGGTGTTCGAACCCATCCCCAACGGCTTTCGCATCCGCGCGCACACACCATCGTCGAACAGCGCCTTTTACAGAATCCTCGGCGTGTACGGCGAACCGATCACCACCAAGATCGAGTTCGTGCTGCCCAACATGCGCTTCGAGGAAATCCGCTGCGGCCCGAAGTGGTTCTCCAGCCGCACCACCGTGACGCCGATTGCCGCAGAGCGCTGTCGCATCGACTTTTGCGCGGCCTGGAACGTCTTTCGGCGGGCGCCCTTCATCGTCCCCGCCTTCCGGCTCTTTGGGCGCATGTTCATCGAGCAGGACCAGCGCACCATGGAAAAGCAGGCCCTCGGCTTGAAGCACAACCCCAGCCTGATGCTGATCGACGACGCCGACCGCCCCGCCAAGTGGTACTTCCAGTTGAAGGCCGCTTACTGCGAGTCCAAACGCACCGGCCAGCCCATGCAGCACCCCATCGCAGGCCCTGTGACCTTGCGCTGGCGAAGCTGATAGACACCAAGTAAGCGGTAGGCAGTAGGCAGGAAGCTACCGGCCACGCGTGCCTCCTGCGTTTATTCTCCGCGCCAGACGGGCTTGCGCTTGTCGAGGAAAGCGGTGAGACCCTCGCGGAAGTCGGCGGTCGAGCGGATGCGGGCATTCTCCTGGAGGGCGAGCTCGAGCTCGCGGTCGAGCTGCTCCTTGGACAGCTCGCGAAACAGCCGCTTGGTGTAAATCAGGCTCGTAGGGCTCGCCGCCAGAAGCTCAGCGGCCAGCTCGCGGGCGCGTTCGAGCAGCCGTTCTTGGGGCGCCACCTCATTGACCAAACCTAGCTCGCGCGCCTCTTCGGCGTCGAGAATGCGCCCTGAGAGCAGCAGCTCGCGGGCGCGCTTCTCGCCAATCTGCCGGATGAGGAACACGGAAACCAGCGCGGGAACGAACCCGATGCGCACTTCGCTGTAGCCAAACCTGGCTTCGGGCGCGGCCAGCGTGAAGTCGCAAAGCGTGGCGATCCCGCAGCCGCCCGCGATGGCCGGACCGTTGACGGCGGCGATCAGCGGTTTAGGGAAATCATAAATCCGCCGAAACAGGCGCGCCATGCGCCGCGAGTCGGCGAGGTTGGCGTCGGAAGGGCGCGGGAGTCCGCCCTTGAGGACACCGCCTTTGAGCGCCTTGTGTTCTTGCGCCTGCGTGGCCAGCGCCTTGAGCGCGTCAAGGTCCATGCCAGCGCAAAACGCCTTCCCGGCGCCGGTCACAATCGCCACCCGCGCGCCGCTCGCCTCGAGTTCGTCGAGCGCCGCGAGCAATTCTTCAATCATCTCGGGCGAGAGGGCGTTGCGCTTCTCAGGACGGTTGAAGGTTAAGGTGGCAGGACTCTCGCGGCAGTCAAGATGGAGCGTCGCATACGCCATTATCTCTTGAGAAGTTTCCCTATCGGGCAGGCAGGCTCGTCTTCCCGCGCATCGCAGATCAGGTTCAGGGCCTCCTCCTCGCTCAGAGGGTTGGGGTCATACGGAGTTCTCGCTCTCTTGAGCACCGCATTGACGCCGGGTACCTCTGCGAGGCGTCGCATATGCGGGAGAGGCTGTGGATATTCACTTGCGGGGGCCCCTGGATTCCTGGCCATCCTCCGCGTCTCTCTCTTTGAGCGCTTAGCACTCTTTCGCCGGCCCTTGCCTGCCGGCTCAGAACCGCTAATTAGACGAGCTTTCATAACGCTAGTATACGTGGACCTTTCCGCGTCCGCAATAAAGCGCGCGTCATTCTTTCTCCAGCGCATCCCTAAGGGTCGCGTCCCAGGTCGGCCGTTCCCTTCGCTCTTCTTTCCAGGCCTTTCGGTCTTTCCTCAGCCTTGCAAAGGCTGCGTTAGCCTTCCTCAGGAACTGCGCCCTCCGATATTCTTCAACGGCCTTCTCGAGCACTTTAACCATGGGCTCATGAGCCTCCTCTGCCTGTTGCCAAAGTTTCGTGCGGCAGGTTCGCTCTGAATCTACTGCGCGTACTGCCGCCTGATCTCTTTGGTTGCCTCGACCGCCGAGAGTAGCGCCCACGGCTCGATCCCGGTCTCGACGCCGCGCGCGGCGAGCGTGCCGGCCACGATTTCGGTCGGGATATTACCCACCAGCGCGTCGCCG
>QHZK01000207.1:0-4143 GCA_003224635.1 Acidobacteriota bacterium
TCGACTGCCGGATGAAAATCCCCCAGCGGGCTCAAGGGGATTTTTTCCTCAGTGCCTTCGCGGACCCGCCAAGGCCGAGCGCGGTCCCTCGCTTGCTGTTCGAGATAGGCTTCGTCGTCGCGGGCCCGCGTGGCGAGGTCTTTGAGCAACCGGACGACCGCCGGATTGAACTCCTTCTCGAGCAGCGGCAGCAGGTTCGCCCGCACCTTGTTGCGAGCGAGACGCGTATTCAGATTCGTCGAGTCGAGCCGGAAATCCAGCTTCCGGGCGCGAAGCTCCGACTGGACCTCAGCGCGCGTGAGGTTCAGAAAGGGCCGCACCACGCTTCCCTCGAGCGCCGGATAGATCCCACCCAGGCCGCGAGTGCCCGCGCCGCGCAGGAGCCGGAGCAGAACGGTCTCCGCCTGGTCGCTCGCGGTGTGCGCGGTCGCTACTTTGTGAAGGCTTCCCTGGTTCACCAGACCGAAAAAGAAATTGTACCGAAGGCGCCGCGCCGTGGCTTCCACGTTCCCGCGCGTTTCGCGGGCCGCGCGGGCAACATCGGCGCCCCCTCCGAAGAACTCGATGCCGCGCGCGCCCGCCAGTTCCTGCACGAAACTTTCGTCTGCGTCCGACTCGGCGCCCCGCAAGTGGTGGTTGAAATGGACTGCGGCCAGCCGGAGACCGCTCTTCAAGGCGAACCGCGTCATGAAGTCGAGCAACAGTATAGAATCGCCCCCGCCCGAAACCGCTACCCCAACCCGCTCGCCGGGTCGGAACAGTCCGCTCCGCGTCATTTCGAGCGACCACTTCGCGTAAACCTGCGATTCCCGAGCCATGGCTTCAAAGCAACTACCCACATTTTACCAGTTGTTCTTCTCTCCCTTTGCGACTTTGCGCCTTGGCGTGACGATTTTTTGGGGATCGAGAGAGCCATCACGCGAAGGCGCAAAGGCGCGAAGCAGTGAGTCTGTGCGAGTCCGCGTTCCACGGCTTGCCAGCCTTGGCTTTAGTGCTTATACTCGGACGCGGCTCGAAAACTTCGTCCCTTCAGGAGGACTCATGCCCTCAATATCGCGCCGAGAGGCCGGCAAGCTGATTGCGGCAGGGAGCGCCGGACTGCTGGCCGGAGCAGTGGCGAGTCGCGGCCGGCTGCGGGGCGCCCAAATGATCGACTCCGTCGTCCGGGGAGTACAAATCGGCGCTCAAAGCTATTCCTTCCGCGATCGCCCGCTCGCCGCCGCCCTCGAAGCGTACCGGACCGTCGGCCTGGGCGAGTGCGAACTCTATGAGGGACACGTTGCCCCCGACGAGCAGAAGACCAAGCGGGAGGAGCGCCGGCAATGGCGGCTCACGACCCCGCTGTCTCACTTTCATGAGATTCGGCGGCAGTTCGACGACGCCGGCGTTTTACTGTATGCGTACAATTACAGCTTCCGGAAGGATTTTACCGAGTCGGAGATCGAGCGCGGCTTCCAGATGGCGCAGGCCCTGGGCGTCAAATACATCACCGCCTCGTCCAACATCAGCGTGGCCCCGCGCGTCGACGCCTACGCCCGGAAATACCAGATCATGGTGGGCTTTCACGGTCACGACGATACCGCCAACCCCGACGAGTTCTCCACCGCCGAGACCTTCGCCCGCGCCATGCAGGGGGCCTCGCGCTACCTTGGCGTCAACCTGGATATCGGCCACTTCACCGCCGCGGGCGGCGACCCCGTCGAGTACATTCGCCAGCACCACGACCGCATCGTCACGCTGCACGTCAAAGACCGGAAGAAGAATCACGGCCCCAACATGCCGTTTGGCCAGGGCGACACGCCGATCGTGGCCGTGCTGCGCCTGCTGCGCGAAGAGCGGTGGAAAATCCCCGCCAACATCGAATACGAGTACGGGAAGCCCGGCATGGATACTATCGCCGAGGTCAAGAAGTGCTACGAGTACTGCCGGAAGGCGCTCGAGAGCTAAGCTATACGGAGCGACATAAGTTGTAGCGGCGCTCCACGAGCGCCGACCGGCGGTCACAGACCGCCGCTACAGCGGTATGCGGCATAACTTACGTCGCTCAGTATAGCTCTGATGCCCAGAATTATTGCACTTGGCGAGGCAAAATGACACTTCTCCCAACCCGAACGTCTGACAGGCGCCTCTTGCTTCTCGGCGTCCTCACTATAGTCGGGGCGGCGCTGGTCGTGGGCCTGGTTGTGCGGTCTCGCCGGCAATCGGGTCCGCCCTACGATCCCCGCGCGGCTCTCCGCACGATTCACGTTGATAAGGGCTTCCACATTGAGCTCTTTGTCTCAGAGCCGATGATCAAAAGTGCCGTGGCGATGGACTGGGACGAGAACGGGCGGATTTATGTGGCCGAAGATACCGGGTATCCCTTGGATACGAGACCGATTGGGAGAATCGTGCTGCTTGAGGACACGGACGGCGATGGAATACCCGACCGGAGCACCGTGTTCGCGGATCACATCGTCATGCCCAACGGAGTGATGTGCTGGAGGGGAGGCATTCTGGTCACAGCAGCTCCGGACGTCTGGTTTTTCAAAGACACCAAGGGAGACGGTAAGGCCGATGTGCGCGAGAAGGTTCTCACCGGCTTCGCCTTTACTAACCCGCAGCACATGGTCAACGGGCCGGTCTACGGTCCCGACAATTGGATCTACCTGGCCCACCAGGGTCCAATTCATACCGTGATATTCCAGGAGCCTTTTGGGGACCGCGGCAGCGACATCCGGTTTGCGGACGGAAATGGCCCGCGCCTGAAGATGGGCGCGTTCAGCGTGCGTTTCCGGCCTGACACGCATCAGTTGGAAGCCTTGTCCGGCTGGTCACAATACGGGCAGGCGTTCGACGAATGGGGGCGTCATTTCACCGTCACGAACGACAGCAACGGACGCCACGAGGTGCTCGCCGCGCGGTACTTGCGCCGCAATCCTGACCTGTTGCTCGAATCGCCGCAAGAGGACGTTTCGACGGCGGACAACAATAAGGTCTTTCCCGTTACCCACAGTCCGCGATTTGAGATCCTGACCGACGTGGGCACGCTCACTTCCTCCTGCAGCATCACGCTGCCTTACCTCGGCGGCGTCTTCCCTCCGTCGTTTCGCCGTGTCGCCTGCGTGGCCGAGTCGGCCCACAACATGGTGCACTGCGATGTCTGGTCAGACGCGGGGGCCACGTACACGGCCAGACGTCTTGAAGAAGGAGCCGAGTTTATCGCCTCGACCGACGCTTGGTTCAGGCCGGTCAACATGTATATCGGTCCGGACGGAGCGCTCTACCTCATCGACTACTACCGGAACGTTATCGAGCATCCGGAGTGGATGGCTGCTGACACCTACCACGCCGGCTATCTTTACAACGGACAAGATCGGGGGCGAATTTACAGGGTCGTTCCGGATACCCAGCCATCGCTTCCCTTGCCCCGGCATATTCAACTGGGCCACGAGTCCGACGGGGAACTGGTTCAGCAATTGGCCAGCCCGAACATCTGGTGGCGCCGGACGGCACAGCGCCTCCTGGTCGAGCGTCACGACGGCGATGCCGTTCAACTTCTCGTTCGGCTCTTCAACGAAAGCCCGTCACCACTCGGGCGCGTCCACGCTTTGTGGACACTGGACGGCCTGGGAAAGCTTGATGAGAACTTGCTGCAGAAGGCGCTCGATGACCCCGAGGCTGGGGTGCGCGAGAACGCCGTCCGCCTGGCTGAGTCCCATTTGGCGAGCCATCCAGAACTTGTCGAGAAGCTCGTGAAGATGGCGGATGACCGCGACCCCAAGCTCCGTTTCCAGCTCCTCTGCACGCTGGGTTTCGCTGATTCTCCCCAGGCCAAGGCCGCCGAAGAGAAGCTGTTGGCGGCGAGTGTTGAAGACCGGTGGATGCAGGTGGCCGCGCTCAGCGCACCTTCGGCTCGCGCCTCCCGGTATTTCGACTTTGCGGCCCAGCGGCTGGCGGACGAGGAAACGAAGGGGCGCTCCAGCTTCTTTGAGCAGGTGGGCGCAGTCATTGGCATGAGAGCAGTCCGGGAGGAGATCCGCCATGTACTCGCGACCGTAGCCGACGGCTCTCGTCCCGGTTCGGCCGGTTCGGCCGGTTCAGCCGGTTCAGATTGGTGGCGCGGGGCGAGCCTGGACGGTCTGGCCCGTGGCGCGCGGGCGC
>QHZK01000207.1:4286-10645 GCA_003224635.1 Acidobacteriota bacterium
CCGCGCCGACGCCGTCGCTCTGCTGGCGCTAGCCCACGCGAGCTCGGAGGCGGCTCTGTTCGAAAAGCTCATTGATCCCCAGCAGCCGGACGGTGTCCAAGTCGCTGCGGTGCGTGCTCTGAGCTCCAGCAAGGACGCCCAGATAGGCCAGGCCCTGCTGGCCAAGTGGAGAGAAATGAGTCCGCAAGTAAGAGCGGAAGCGACCAATGTCATGCTTCGTGGCGGGCCAGACCGCACTCGGCTACTCCTCGAGGCGGTAAAGAATGGAGACGTCCAGACCTGGCAGCTCGATCCGTACAAACCGCGGCTTTTCATGGACCGCGATCCTGCGGTCCGCGACCTGGCTCGGGCGCTATTCGAGCAGAGTCCCGCCCAGCGTGAGCAAGTCCTGAAACAGTATCAAGCGGCTTTGAACATCGAGGGAGACGTGGCGCGCGGCAAGGAGGTATTCAAGCGGGTCTGCTCGAAGTGTCACGCGCTGGATGGGGTAGGGGTTGCGGTGGGGCCCAAGCTAGGCACGGTTCGCAATCACCCGACGTCCGAGCTGCTGGTTGACATTATCATGCCGAGTAAGTCCATTGAGCAAGGTTACGAAACGTACGTGGTGGACTTGGCCTCAGGGGAGATCCTGGACGGGGTTATGAGCGCGCACACGCCGGCTACAATAACCCTGCGGCAAGAGCAGCAGAGGGAAACTGTCATTTCGCGGGAGAACATCCGGCGCATGTACGTCAGCAATGTGTCGATGATGCCGGACGGCTTGGAAAAGCAAGTCAGCATTCAACAGATGGCTGACCTGTTGGCTTTCTTGAAAGCCGCTCGGTAGGGCGCGGCGCCGAATCAACCGCAAGAAGCTCGTGAGCGCACCAAGGAGTTGGCACCGCCGCCAGCGTCAGCGGTGAACCCCGGATTCTTTGCCAGCATGCAAAGTCCGAGGCGCAGGCCTCGAACCAGCGTACTCACCGCTCACCTCCGAACGTCACGAATGGAATCGCTCGATCCATTTCCAAGTCTTGAGAGCGAATTCCGAGTGCCTGCCCTACTCATATCTCAGTGCAGCCATCGGATCGACCTTTGTCGCGCGGCGGGCGGGGACGTAGCTTGCCAGGAGCGCCACACCCGCCAGTCCTAGCGACACGACAACAAACGTCAATGGGTCGCTGGGCTTAACGCTATAGAGCAAGCTCGACAAGAAGCGCGTCAGTCCCAGCGCGCCCAAAATCCCAGCTACTTCGCCAATCAGGGTCAACCTGAGTCCTTGGCTGACGACCAGCTTCAGGACATCTTCCTGCTGCGCCCCGAGCGCGATCCGGATGCCAATCTCGTGCGTACGCTGCGCCACCGAATACGACATCACACCGTAGATGCCCACCACTGCCAGGGTCAGGGCGAGTGCGGCGAAGCAGGCCAGCAGAAGCGCATTGAAGCGCGGGGAGGCCACGGACTTGTACACCAGTTGTTCCATCGAGGCGACGTTGAACAAGGGTATGTCAGGATCCACAGTCTGCACGGCCCGGCGCAGAGTATTGGCCATGCTCAAAGGGTCGGAGTCGGTGCGCGCCACGACGGTCATGAAGCTCAGGAAGAAATCACGGGGAGCTTGGGAGTACGGTACGTAGATGGCCAAAGGCGCCTCTTTCTGCGGTCCCATTTGCCTTACATCTCTGGCCACTCCTACCACCGAATACCACGGGCTTCCCTGCCACCCCAGGCTGATGCGCTTGCCTGGGGCATCTCCCTTCGGCCAGAAGCGGCGAGCTACACTGTCACTGACGATAGCGACTGGCTGGGCCTGCGCGCTATCGTGGTCGTCAAAAGAACGGCCTTGAAGCAGGGGGATGCCCAAGGCTCGAAAATAGCCAGGACTGACCACCAGCTTGCTCGCCATCAAATGCGCCGACATTTCGCGCTGTCCGTCAACCTCAAAGTCGCCCAAGAGACCTCCACCACCCAGCGGCAGCCCGTAGGAAACCGTGCCCACCGCGCGCACTCCAGGCAGCGCGCCCATTTTCTGCATGACCGCGTCATGAAACGCTTTCATCTGAGTCTCGGTCTGGTATTTGGTCGAAGGCAGGACCAGATTCATGGTCAAAACATTTAGTGGCTGAATCCCCGGGTCCAACTCAATCAGCCGGACAAAGCTCTTCATCAACAGTCCCGCCGAAGCCAGGAGCACCAGCGTGAGAGCGAACTCGCCGATCACCAGGAGATTCCGAAGACTGAGGAGGCGAATGCCTGGAGTCGACGTGCTTGCGGACTCCTTCAGCGATAAATTCGTGTCGGCTCTCGACGCTTGAAGGGCTGCGGCCAGCCCCAATAGAAGGCCGGAGCCGAGCGAGGCGAGCAGCGTGAAACCGAGCACTCGGGCATCGATGTTGACGGCGGCGATCCGGCTGCTGATGACGCCCGGCAACGCCAGATTCTGCGGCATTAATGAAACAAGGGAGTCGCGGCACCACGCGGCAAAGATGACGGCCAGGCTGCCGCCCGCAACCGCCAGCAGGGCGCTCTCCGTAAGCAACTGCCGAAGGATGCGTCCGCGACCGGCTCCGAGCGCGCTTCGAATGGCCATTTCCCTTTGGCGTGCCGTCGCCCGCGCCAGCAGCATGTTGACCACGTTGGCGCAGGCAATCAGCAGCACGAGGCCCACGGCTGCCATGAGGACGAGCAGGGCCGGGCGAATGTTTGAGACCATGGCGTCTCTCAGGAATACGAAGCTGAATGTCGGTTGCCCAGTGTCGGCTCGCCGGCGTTGCTGGTTGAGCCGGTGCTCGATGACCGCCACATCGTTGCGGGCGCGCTCGAGCGTAATGCCAGGCTTCAGGCGCGCCACAACCTGATCCATGGCGTTCGAGCAATCATGGGAGAGAACCAGAGGCTCCCAGAAGCTGGACTCGTTCGGAAACCGGAAGTTGGCCGGCATCACACCCACGACGGCGAAACTCGTCCCGTCCAGGGTGATCGATTTCCCCGCCAATGCCGGGTCGGAACCAAATCTCCGTTCCCAGAGCTGACGGCTCAGAAGCACGACGTTTCCATGCTCCGCGCGTTCTTCTTCAGGGAGAAACGTGCGCCCGAGCAGGGGGCTCACGCCCAACAGATGGAAGATATTTGGACTGACAGCCGATCCGAGAAGGCGTTCCGGTTCCCCAACTCCCGTAAGATTGGAGGTCATCCCATGAAATGCCGCCATGTCCTCGAAGACTTGGTTTTGGGTTCTCCATTGAACGTAGTCCGGATCGCAAACGGAACCCGGCGCGGAAGACCCAAATGCTGTGTTGGTCCACCACAGCGTGACCAAACGTCCGGCCCTCTTGTAAGGGAGTGGTTCGAGAAGGACGGCATTGGCGACGCTGAACATGGCGGTGTTCGCACCGATACCGAGCGCCAGCGTCAGCACGGCCATCGCCGTGAAGCCGGGGTCCTTCGTCAGCATCCGCAGGCCGTAACGGAGGTCCTGCAGCAGCGTAGCCATGGTCACACCTCAGATGGGAATGGGCGACCTGATGTCCCCTAAACAGCCTGTGGGTTCACCGCCTAGGAAACACTCGCAGACCCAGCCAGTCTTAGCCTCGAGAGGCGCACGCAATTACAGGGCCAGGCATTTCAAGGATCCGTTCAGTTTGTAATGACTGCGCGAAATCGAACTTTACCTTCGGCAACTCGATCGTACGCCCTAGCGGCTTCATGCAGCGGGTAGGTTTCGGCGATAACCTTGACTTTCCCCTTCGCTGCATAATCGAGGGCCTCGTAGAGATAGGCCGGACCGTTCTGCTGGCTGCCGATGACGCGAATCCGGCGCATGATTAGATCAGCCGGATGAACGGTTAGCGGCTTCGCTTCGAAACCCATCAGGACCAGGCGACCGTCCGGGCGAAGTCCCTGGATCGTGTCGGACATGGCGTCGACAGAATTACTGGTCCCCAATACGATGTCCGCTCCGCCCGCCTTCGCCAGCCCTTGGCCATCGCGCACAATCTCATCGGCGCCGAGCTCGCGGGTCATTTTGTCCTTGTCGGGCGAGCGAGAGACGGCGATGGTCTCGAAGCCGGCCGCCTTGGCATATTGCAGAGCCAAGTGGCCCAGTCCACCAATTCCGACCACAGCGATTCTTTCGTGCGGCTGAGGATCGGCCCAACGCAGGCCGCTCCAGACCGTGTAGCCCGCGCAGAAGATAGGCGCGGCCTGCTCGTACGAAAGCCGCTCGGGGAGCAGCGCGGTTGCGTCCGCATAAGCAACCATGTATTCGGCATGACCGCCCGCTATCCCTACTCCCGTGCCGATTTGTTCCCCGCAAAACATAGGTTTGCCGCGCTGACACCATTCGCACCGACCGCATGAGGCTTGAATCCAGGGCACACCTACGCGGTCCCCAACGCGGCGCGTCCTCACCCCGAGCCCAACGGCAACGATTTCGCCGACCGGTTCGTGACCCAGGGTGCGCGGGAATTGCGTCGGAATTTCCCCTCGGGTGATATGCACGTCGGTATAACACACCCCGCTGGCGTGAATTTTGATGAGGACTTGGTTGGCTTCTGGTTTGGGGGTGGGCACTTCTTTCACCTCCCACTTGGCCTTAACTGCTGGAACGACTGCCGCTTTCATACGTCTGCCTCCTCTCTCTGGGCCGAATCCTGCGCTTTCAGACTGCCGAAGATTGGATGTTACCGCCTCCGCTCAGGTTCCCGTCGGCGTCATGCACCTGCTGGAAACGCGGCCAGGCGTCCGACGATAGAACTTGAAATACTGTTCGAAAAAGTTGTCAACCAGCTTGCCCCATTCGGCGGATGAGAAGGTTTCTTGCGGGGGAGTAACCGCACCGCTCGTTCGCGCCGGCGCAAGGGGGAGCAAGCAAGCGCTCGACAAGAGGAGCGCGACGGCCAAAGTCTTCAGCGCCACGAGGACGTGCAACCTGGTGTCTTCGGCTTTGTAGGCGACATCCATGCCGCGACTGCCCGGCTTTTCCGGAATCCGGTAGCGGCAGATCGTCTTGCCAACCATGGAAGAATCCATCCTTGGCAAGCGATGTTAGGCTGCGGACGAAATGAAGTCAACGCAAACGAGGAAGGGGGAAGGGGAGTCAAGGGCCATGAGGCGCGTCGCCCCGCGATTTCTCGAGAGGTCGGCAGCGTCTCTCCCTTTCGAAGCCTCACCAAATGAATTTCAACGCAAGCTGAATGTCTCTGGGTTCACCCGCGCCAAAAATCTGACCTACGGTCGAATCGGTTATGTCTCTCACGGGGTCGGAGAAGTGCGCCTGGTTAAAGGCGTTGAAGAACTCGGCTCGGAACTGCATCCTGAGCCGTTCTCCAAACGGGAAATCTTTGAGGAAGGCGAAGTCCCAATTCTGGAAGCCCGGTCCATCCAGAATGCTTCGTCCAGAGTTGCCAAAGCGCGGGTGCCCCGCCGCGAGGTCGGCAAGCAAGAACTGGTCGGTAAAACAGGCGGCATTGAACCAGCGCTCCACTGTTCGTTGGCCCGGCGGAAGCGACCCGTTGCAAGTCCGGTCGGGCCGCCAGGAGCCGGTCCCGACATTCGCCACGTCATAGCTTGTGCTTGGAGTGAGGGGGAAGCCGGTCTGAAAGGATGTGCTGCCGGTCAGCTTCCAACCCCCGACGATGCCGTTCAATAGGCCTCCCCCGTTCGCCCACTTCTTGCCCTGCCCAAAGGGCAACTCCCAGATGTAGCCGATCGTAAACCGGTGCCGGGCATCGTCGACTCCGCGACCCCGGTCACCCTTCGGATCGTTGTCGTTCTGGCCGAGACCCGCGCCGCCGTCGGCGTAGCCCCCTTCTTCAGCTTCCTGGTCGGTGATGGACTTCGCCCAGGTGTAGCCGGCAAGAATGCTCAGTCCGTTGGACATCTTGCGGGTTAACTGGAGCTGCAGGCTGTTATAACTTGTATTTGCTCCAGAGCCCACCTCGGCGGTGAAGCCAAAGTCGGGGTAGAGCCGGCGAGGTTGGATGTCACCCAGACCCGGAATGGCCTGGTTCCCGAAGAAATGGAAATGGCTCATTTGCCTTCCTGCTGTGCCCAGGTAGCGGACTTCAACGGCCATGTTGTTCGTCAACTGGCTCTCCACGTTGAAAGTCCACTCGTGGACGTACGGCTGCTTGAAATAAGGGCTCACGTTGATGGAAAGGAACGAATCCGACAGAGGGGGAATTTCACCTACCAAGAACGCGGTATCAATTTTGGCTGGAGGTGTCACTCCAGACTCAAAGTTGACGAACTGGTTGGGGGCCTGGACGGGATTGTTAAAGCCATAATGGAAGCCGTTGAACTGGGAGAGTTCGAAAAAGAGCCCGTAACCCGCGCGCAGGACCAACTTATCGGAGGAAGTAGGCCGCCACACGATC
>QHZK01000208.1 GCA_003224635.1 Acidobacteriota bacterium
CAGAATGGTCCGCGAGGCGCTGCTCACGAACGGCCTGGTCCCGGCGCCGAACTTCCACCGGATGGCCGCCGAGCTTCCGGACCGGGAGCAGGCGGCCCGGCAATATGCGGAGGAGCTGGCTCGAATCCTGAAGCCGCAGGCCGGCGACTGGCCTCGCCTGGACCTCGCACTTCTGGGCATGGGTCCCGACGGCCACACGGCCTCGCTTTTCCCAGGATCGGCAGCACTCGACGAGCAATCGCGCTGGGTCGCGCCCAACTACGTCGAGAAGCTCAATGCCTACCGCCTGACGCTGACCTTCCCCGTACTCAACGCCGCCGCCGAAATTATTTTCCTCGTCGCGGGAGCTGATAAGGCCGAGGCCTTGCGCCAGGTGCTGGATGCTTCTTCCGCAGCGGAGAAGTTCCCGGCGCAGAGAGTCCGCCCGGCGGAGGGGCAGGTGCGTTGGTACGTTGACGAGGCTGCGGCGAGGCTTTTATGAGTTGGTCGGTCTGGCAGTTCGTCAGTCTGTCAGTCAAGACTAACCGAACTGACAACTTGCAACTGACAACTGAAGACTGAGAACTGACGAACTGACAACTCTCAATGAAGATCGCGCCTTCCATCCTCTCTGCGGATTTCACCCGCCTTGGAGAGCAAGTACAGGCTGTCGAGGCCGCGGGTGTGGTGGACCGCGTCCAGATCGACGTGATGGACGGGCGGTTCGTGCCCAACATCACGTTCGGAACGCTGGCGGTCGAGTGTTTGCGACCCCTGACGCGGTTGACGCTCGAAGTGCACCTTATGGTCCAGCCTCCGGAAGACTTCATTGAGAAGTTCGCGCGCGCGGGCGCGGACACGCTCATCGTCCACCAGGAATCGACGCCGCACCTGCATCGCGCGATCCAGCAGATTCACGCGCTCGGCAAGAAGGCGGGCGTTGCGCTTAATCCGTCCACGCCGGCCAGCTTGCTGTCGGAGGTCTTGGGCAGCCTGCAACTGGTGCTGGTGATGACGGTAAACCCCGGCTTTGGCGGGCAGGAGTTCATTCCTGAAACGCTGGGCAAGATCCGGCAGGTGCGCAGTGAAATCCAGAGGCGCGGTCTCGACTGCGAAATAGAAGTGGACGGCGGCATCCACGAGAAGACGGCGCCGCTCGTGGTGGAGGCTGGCGCCAACGTGCTCGTGGCGGGCTCGGCTGTCTTCGAGGGGAAAGACGGGAGCTCGAAGGACGCGATTGCGGCCGCTATCCGCGCGTTGCTCGAGAGCGCATCTCGGCAAAAACAGTGACCAGTGACAAGCGACCAATGACGAGCGTCACTTGCCACTCGCCACTTGTCACTCGTCACTGGTCACTCTTTTTCTCACGGATGGAGGAACTTGGAGACGTAAGGTGAATTCCTCGCGGTCCCCTGTCCGGAGCGCAGGAAGTGGCCTGAAGGCCCTTCGCCCAGGAACTCCGAAAACCAAGCCTCGTGTTCGACTTCTTCGTGCAGGATGGCAAGCGACAGATCGTACGTGCGGTGGTCCTTGCCGGCGGTGTAGTTGCAGATTGCGGTGTAGCCCCCGATCGCGCAGCGCTCCGCGCCCACGAGCACCTGAAGCATGGCGTTGACGTCTTTCGGATTCTTCGGCAGGTTGGCGGGCGGGCACGCCGACAGGTCATGAAAGGTGTTCATGCTGTCGGGCAGCTTGCCGCCCAGCTCGTAGATGCGGGGAACGAGGGCCTCAAAGTGGTTGCGGTCCTCGATGCGGGCGTCCTCCGTGATTTCTTTTAGCCCTTCGCCGTCAAGCCCGATCAGATTGACGCGCAGGATGGTGTAGTAATAGAACGTGGTCAGTTCGGCTGAGGCGTTGCGCACGAGCATGTCCAGCAATTTGTCCACGTCGATTCCGGCCTTCTGGACCACTTCCCTGGCTACTCGACCCATAATTTCCCTCCCTCTGCGGAACGTTTTCGACGGTACTCCATGAGTTTGCCATGCGCCGGCGCGGAAGGTCAAATGTTGGCTGGAGTCCGACGCCGGCCGAATGAAAACTTGACAGAATTTTGACAAAAAACAGCTTGACACGTTTGTTCGGCGTTACTTAGACTACAGGCGCGAATTTGTCGGGGAGGGGTCTCGGTAATTCAACCGCGGGAACATATGCATTCCCCGCAAAGGAGACTGACGATGAGAGAGAAGAGTCTTGCGTCACGCGCTTTGTTGTTCGTTCTTCTCCTCGGGCTCGCGTCGATCCCGGCGTTTGCGGGTTCGGCGGTAGTCGGGTCGGTGGCCGGGAGCCTGAACGCAACGGTGGGCGGGCAGCCGCTTCTGCCCAATTCCGTGATCTTCAGCGGGGACAGCCTGAAAGTCAGAGACGGCGCGACGGTGATCGCGCTGGCGAGCGGAAGCCGGCTGGTGTTTGGCCGGGAGACGGAAGCCCGGTTTTTGCGCGAGGGTAACGAGGTGACGGTGCTGCTGGGCGAAGGTAACGTTTCCGTCTACCATCCGGAAGGCAGCGCCGAGGTCAGAGTGAACGCGAATAACGTGTCAATCGCCCCGGCGCCGGGATTCAAGACGCTGGGCGAAGTTGCCATGCTGAACGGCGCGATCATGGTCACGTCGAAGGAAGGGTCGCTGCGGGTCGAAGGGAACGGCTCGCCGGTAGAAGTAGCGACGGGGAAGACGATCACAATTGGATCCAGGATGGCTCGGGCGCCGCGGCCACAGGGCGGCGGACAGGGGCTGGGTGGCGGTGGCAGCACGGCGCTTGAAGCCGGCGCGTTAGGGGCTGGCGCGGCCGCTGCGATCCTGGCGGGAATTGGCATTTCGCGCGCCAATGACGCCCGAGACGCCGCGAATGCCGCCAACGCAACCGCAGGCAAGGCTGACGCGGACGCCGTCGCGGCCGACGCAGACGCCAAGGCAGCTACCGACGCCGCGAATGCTGCTGAGGCTACTGCCAACTCCGTGGGCTGCGCGCTGAATAACTTCAACGATCAGCTCACCGGCGGCGGCTTGGCCAGCCCGTACAACCCCCCGGCGGGGCAGCCTTGCCCGCCTTTCTCCGGTGGCTCATAGAGCGCACTGCGGGCTGACGTAGGTTGCAGCCCCGGGAAAAACCTATTTGTAGGTTCGGGCGGCAGTCACGCTGGTGGTTGCCGCCCATTCTTTTTTGCGGCGCGTGTGTAGACAACGTTCCGGCGGAAGGTCTCTGCGACTTGAGCCAGCGACGCCGGCAATACGCGCTGCGGCGGTTGACAAATCCGAGCGGCTCGCCTACACTCCGCCTGCCGAGCAGGAGACATCCAGCAATTAGACATCTTCCGGTGCGGGAGCCAGGCTGCCTGCGCCGCTAAAGGAGCTTGAATAATGTCACGCAAAGATCTCGATCAGGGCGTTTCTCTTGTCGCGGTGTTTGCCGTTGCGGTTTTGATTGCGGTGTTCGCGCCGGCTCGAGCTTCGGCCGGGTCCGCCGTCATCGGCTCGGTGGCGGGGAGCAGGAACGCGACGTTGGGAGGAGGGCCGCTCTTGCCGAGCGCCGTCGTCTTCAGCGGCGACAGCCTGAAGGTGGGAGACGGCGCCACCGTCATCGCGCTGAGCCAGGGAAGCCGGCTGGTGTTTGGCCGGGAGACGGAAGCCTCGTTTCTACGCGACGGAAGCGAGGTGACAGTGCTGCTGGGGCAGGGAAGCGTTTCCCTGTACCATCCGGAAGGCGGCGCGGAGCTCAGGGTGAAAGCGAACGGGCTTTCGATCGAGCCGGCAAGAGGATTCAAGACGCTGGGCGAAGTCGCGATGCTCGATGGCGCGGTCGTGGTAACGTCGAAGGAAGGCTCGTTGCGCGTGGAAGGGAACGGCTCGCCAGTGGAAGTGGCCAAGGGCCGGACCATCCTGATCGAGCCCAAGGCGGCGGGCGCGCCTGCGCCTCAGGGCGCTCCGGCCGGCGGCGGACCGGCGGGGCCGGGGTCTGCGACCATCATCTCAGCGGCTGCGCTGGGCGTGGGCGCCATGGGGGCTGTGGTGGGCTTCGTGAGTCTTTCGCGGTCGAATGACGCAAGGGACTCTGCAAAGACGGCCAACACGACCGCAACGGCTGCGGCCGAAGCTGCGAAGGCGGCTGCGGATGCAGCCGCAGCCGCCACCAACCTGGCGAGCGCAGCAGCGGCCGTAGCGGCCGCGGCGCTGCAGGAGACGAATATTGTGGGATGTGATCTGAACAAGTTCGCCAACTCGGACGGGAAGCCCAGCCCTTACACTCCGCCGTCCGGCCTTACCTGCCCCTGATGGCGAATGGAACCCACCGCCTTACGACTGGCTGAGTTTCTCCTTCTGGGCGTATCCGCGGGCGCTATCGGAGCTCTTACCGGCATCGGCGGCGGTCTGATCATTACGCCCGTCCTGACGCTTGTCGCCGGCGTTCCCATTCACCAAGCTATCGGCACGAGCTTGTGCTGCGTTATAGCGACTTCGAGCGGGGCTGCCGCGAACTACGTCGAGCACCGTCTGAGCGACATCCGACTTGGCATGACGCTCGAGCTGGCCACCACGGCGGGCGCGGTGAGTGGCGCGCTGGTGGCTGGCCTGATGAGCCGGGAGGCCTTGGCGGTCCTGTTTTCCCTGCTGCTGCTTTATGCCAGCGCCGCTATGATACGCCGCACCTTGCGCGACGGCGAAACGGAATCGAGCGAAACGCAGCCGTATAAGGTGAAGCGGCTGCCGCTCGGCCTCGTCGGCTCGGCAGGGGCGGGGATCGTTTCCGGGCTGCTCGGCATCGGGGGCGGCCCCGTCAAGGTGCCGTTGATGTATCTGGTGATGGGCGTGCCGTTCAAAGTCGCTACGGCCACGTCAAATTTCATGATGGGTGTGACGGCCGCGGCCAGCGCCTTCATCTACTATTCGCGGGGAGACGTGCGCCTGCTGATTACCGCGCCCATTGCTATCGGAGCTTACGTCGGGGCGAACCTGGGCACCCACATCATGCGGCGCGCCGCCAGCCGCTGGCTCGTGCTCCTGTTGGCCTCGATCATGCTCTATCTTGCCGCCGTAATGATTTGGAAGTCTTTGCACGGCGGCTTCGAGAGGTAGCGGGTCGGGTCGCGCTGATGTCATTCTGAGCGAAGCGAAGAATCTCTGTATTTCTTGTTCTGCAAAGAAAAAAATGCAGCGATTCTTCGCTTCCCTTCGCTCCGCTCAAGGGCAGGCGCTCAGAATGACATGGTGCCGAAATCGCTGAATGTTCCAACCCTGTGTGCGGTTATGGCCAAGCTCTCCGAGGAAAGAGGCCAGGAAGCGATTGCGGCGGTGCTGCGTTACGGCTCGCTCGCCGCGACCGTAGTGATGGCGCTGGGACTGGCTTTGATGCTTTTTCGAGGGACTGCGGGGTCGCTGCCCGCGTACCACCGGATTCGTCTCGCACAGCTTTTCCCACGGCTGATTCGTCTTGACGCCGCCGCCGTCACCGAGTGCGGCATCCTGCTTCTGCTCCTGACTCCAATCTTCCGCATCATCGTAGCCGCGGTCGCCTTCGCCCTCGAGCGCGACTTCAAGTACGTCGCCATCTCGCTCGGAGTCCTGGCGGTCGTGCTCGTCAGCATAGGGTTCGCCGTCGGATAAAAACGTGTCGCCCCCTCATCCTTCAACCTTGATCGAACCGACGCGCGGGAACCTACATCGTTCGCTTGGGACAAGGGGAGCCTCCTGGATTTACGCTCTTTCATCAGCCTGTAAAGCTTGTTGTAGCCGTTGTTGGGAAGGTCATACCCGTACAGTCGTTGCCAGGACACTGAGCGGCGAAGCCCCCTTCCACAAGCTCTGCGGCGAAGCCGCAGGCCAACTGACGTCGTCCAGGTTGCAGCTAACGGGCGTACCGCCGATCGTGCTACTGTATTGCCCCAAATAGTTTCATCCCAGACGCTGCCCACCAGCGACCATCGCTGCCCCGGCTCTCAACCCCAGCTACCCTCTCCCCTGATGGCTGGCGCAAGAGCCGCTAAAAACTGCTGCGTGTCCCTTAGCCTTCGGAGCACTGTATCATCCAGCCGACGAATTTCACCCGCCTCGTAATCAGCCCGCACTCGCAACGCCCGCATGCGGAACACCTCCAAGGAGGGTGCACGTCCGTTGCGTGTCAGCAGGGTCCTTCCTTCAATTCACGCTGCATACGGCGTCTCACCGGCTTCGGCGCCGTTCCGCTGAGGACCTTAAAACCATTGAGGACGCACTGCGCCAGATTCTGGGCCTGTAACCGAAGGCCGGTTCCGGGCATCCAAAAGCATGTACATTGAAACTTTCGGCCAGAGTGGCTAGAATCGCGTGCTGGCGGTTCGCCGAGAAGGAGTTCCATGAAAACGGGCATCCATCCGAACTATCACGAAGTGACCGTCGTGTGCGCGTGCGGAAGCACCTTCAAGACCCGCTCGACCTATAAGAGCGACCTCCTGCACCTCGAAATCTGCTCGCGCTGCCACCCGTTCTTCACCGGCAAGCAAAGGCTGGTGGATAGCGCGGGCCGCGTGGAGCTGTTCCGGAGGAAGTACGCGGGGTTCAAAAAGCCTGCGGCTCCGGCTCCAAAAGCGAAAACGTCGTAACCCGGGCGAGAGTTTGTCAGCCCTTCAGCTTGTCAGTTAGTTGTGTGGCTTTGCCCGCATCCCTTGAGACTGATAACTGAAAAACTGAGAAACTGAAAAACTGAAAAACTCAGCTTACGTCACGAAACCGAAGGTTTACCTCCTGGGACGCCAGGCCGTGGTCGAAGAGGAGTTGGCGCGTTTCCTCGCGGACGAAGACGTAGTATTCACCACCGATACGAGCGTCGCGGCCGAGGTTCTGAACGAAATCGCCGGCCGCACCTGCTACATGTCCTTCGGCAAGGGACGCAAGTCCAACCAGGAATACCTGGAGAATATCCTCAGCTCGAAACACGGGAGCGTGCTCGAGCACGCCGTATGGAACCTGCTGATCACGGGCGTCAGCCGCGCGCTCACTCACGAGCTGGTCCGTCACCGGGCGGGGTTTGGCTACTCGCAGCTTTCGCAGCGTTACGTGGACGAAAGCGAGGCGCGCTACGTGGTGCCGCCGCTCTACCAGGAAAACGAAGAGTTGCGGCTCAAGTGGCAACAGACGATCGAGTGCGTCCGCAAGGCCTACGTCGAGCTGGCCGAGGCCACCGCGCAATACGTCCAGCAAAAGCACACGGAGATGGCCCCGCGCGACCGGCGCAAGTGGGCGCGGCAGGCGGCCCGCTCCATTCTGCCCAACGCCTGCGAGACCAAAATCTTCGTCACCGGCAATTCCCGCGCCTGGCGCCACTTCCTCGAGCTGCGCGGGAGCCCGCACGCTGACACCGAAATCCGCCTGCTGGCCGTCGAAATCTGCAAGGTGTTGAAGCGCGAGAGTCCCAACATCTTCCACGACATCGAGCTGGTAGACGAGCCCGACGGCATGCCCTCCGTGCAAGTCGCGCATTCCAAGGTTTAGGGCGAAGAGCAGAGTCTCAGACAAGTTGTGCGCCAAAATTGTAACCAACAGTGGCGGAAGGTGAAAAACGGGGTGTTGCTAACCCGGTGAATCAACTGGTGGGCCCTAGTTGACGATCTTAGAACTCTTCCGCTGGGTCAGATCGTCGCAGGGATTCCGCGCGTGGGAGAGCTCTCGCTGCTCTGATTCTAACGAAGAGCACCGAGCGCCGGTTGTCGACTGTGCCCAAGTACCTTCCGGAGACGCGGCCGCCGCAAAACGGGTCCGAGTACCGACTTATCCAGTTATCCGACTCACCGGGAGTTGATGGAGTTGGTTAGATTGCTTCCGAGTACCCCGTCAGAGCACAGTCCTAAACCGCAGCTTCCCAGAAGTAAATTTTGGATAACGTAGCCTTCCAGCGCTCGAGTTGCGTGTTACCTGGGAGAAAGTCGCACGCGCAGGATTACGAAGAGAACTTCCGGTGCGCGCGGTCGAGAAGGCGCCGGTTGGTGAAAACCTGAGCGTACCCGAGGCCGAGACACAGGAAGAGCAAGGCGATTTCGAATGGGGTCCCTCGCCTATCGGTGTTCCACCAATCGGGCAAGTTCGGACGGACGGCTAGTGCCAGGGTTTGGAGGGCGCAGAGTGCAACGAGAAAGCTGAGGTGGCGCCAAAGCAGACGAGAAACCTGTGTCTGGACCGCAGGGCACGTGAACATGTAGGGGGGCAGCGTCTTTCCGGTTTTGCTTCCAGTAGCGGCGAACGTGAAGAACACCGTGAAAATCGTGTAGGCGACCGCCGACGCCGCTTGGAATCCATAGGGCCTTTTCATCAAGAGGAGGAATAGCGGTACGCTACCAATTGTCATGCAGAGGAACAGCGTTGCCAGTAAGACAAATCGTGCAAACGAGAAGGACGCACCGCGGCAGGGATCACAGTATGGCCACGGTTGCTCCGCACGCGGCCGGGGCTCGACAGAGACAACGCGACTGACAGGGATGGCGCGGCCTCGCTGAGCGCTCTTCGCATAGCGGCGGTTGGAGGAGACGACGTCGACAATGAGTTCGTCGCCCCCGGCATTGAGACGGAGAATGTCCGCCGTCAAACACTCACCGTCGTCAAGCGTGAGGACCGCGACCGTGCCCAGGTCGATTTCGTTCAGCCACTGTGGGAGTTCTGCATCCGCCATTTTGCATAGTATATACAACTAGGTCCTGGTAAACGGGGTTACCGAACAAGTGGGGTGGGTTCTGCTGCGCCATTTGTCCGGTCAACCGACTGGACCGCTGGGTAGTGGGCTACTTGTAGCCCACTACCGACCGCTGAGCTATAGAAAGCCGTTCGACATGATGCTCTAACGGGCTAAAACGAAGGAATGGTGGGCCTGGGTAGAGTTGAACTACCGACCTCACCCTTATCAGGGGTGCGCTCTAGCCACCTGAGCTACAGGCCCGGTCGGATCCTCGGCGGCTGATTCCGTAGTATAGGCAGGGCGGCCATTCGGACGCAAGCGCAATCGCAGAATCACCCCGAACGCTGCTGAGGCAGCGAAGCCTGATTATTTAACCCGTCAGACCGGAGCAAGCCAGACCAACCGCAGAGAGACCCGAATCGCCTCGTGACGAGCTATCTTATTGAGCCGCAAGAAGAAGCCCGCAGAGGAGGCGCCCCGCGGAGCCGCGCCCGGCGAACGTCGACAGCTCGACCCCCGTCATATGGCTCTTCGTGGTACTATCAGGAGTTAACCCAACGGGCACCCGGCCCGACCGAGGGCGTTCCCCCATGATAAAGGGCGAGCCTGTGACGAGCATCCAGAAGGACGTTTTCCCGAACGGTCTTACGGTCATTACCGAGGCCATGCCGGTCGTGCGCTCTATCTCCATAGGCATCTGGCTGCGGTCGGGCTCCCGCCAGGAGAACGAGTCCGAAAACGGCATTTCGCACTTCCTCGAGCACATGGTCTTCAAGGGCACCAAGAATCGCACGGCCGAGGAAATCGCGCGGTCAGCGGATTCTATTGGCGGCCACCTTGACGCTTTCACGGCCAAAGAATACACGAGCTTCTCCATCAAGGTCCTGGACGAGCACCTGCCGAGGGCCTTCGACGTCCTGTCTGACCTGGTGAAGAACCCGCTGTTCAAGCCGGAACACATTGCGAAGGAGTCCCAGGTGATCCGGGAAGAAATCAAGATGGTGGAGGACACGCCCGACGACTTGGTGCACGAGATCTTCTCGCAGAGCTATTGGCGCGGCCACGCCCTGGGGCGGCCGATCCTGGGCACGCGAGAGACCGTCAGCAGCTTTGACCGCAAGAGCCTCTCTCGCTATTTCCGCCGGCATTACAGTCCTAGCAACATCCTCGTGACGGCGGCCGGCCACCTGGAACACGCGCGCATCGTCGACCTGGCCATGAAGGAATTTGGCGATCTCCCCTCCGGTCCCCTCCGCCAGGACGGGGCTCGGCCGGTCCCCCATTTCCAGGTCAGCCATCGCCGGAAGAAAAACCTCGAACAGGTCCACATCCTGGTCGGGGCTCCAGCCTATCCGCAGGCGCACGATAAACGGTTCGCCTGCTACGCCCTGAACACGATGCTGGGGGGAGGGATGAGTTCGCGCCTGTTTCAAAACATTCGCGAGAAGCGCGGGCTGGTGTACGCCGTCTTCTCCGGCCTGAGCACCTTCCGCGACGTCGGTTGCCTGGGCGTCTACGCCGGCACGGGGACCTCGAACGCCCGCACGGTGGTCGCGCTGATTATGGAGGAGTTTCGGCGGTTGAAGTCGGCGCCGCCCGGCAGCGAGGAACTCCAGCGGGCCAAGGACTATCTGAAAGGCAGTATGCTGCTGGGCCTTGAGTCCACGCCGAGCCGCATGTCC
>QHZK01000209.1 GCA_003224635.1 Acidobacteriota bacterium
ACCGTGTAGACAAGTCCGCCATGCGCATACTGCCCGACCAGAGGCTCGAGGAAGCTTCTCTCAACCTTTGCCGGCATCCGCGCGAAGACAATGTCCTTCACATCGGGCTGCAGCGGCATCGAGAGACTCGCGATGTCGCCGCGCGCGTCGGTTGAGAATATTACTTTCGTCTTCTCGATGGGGCTGAGCGGGTCCTCAGGGACCTCGAACACGTCGTAATGGAAATGCCGGAGCGGCGAGGAGAGCAGGTTGAGGCTCATCCTCAGGTTGTCGCCCTCCTGCTCGATTTTCACGGTCCCGTAGCCCGGATTCTGGAACTCTCCCACATAGTCCTTGATGTCGTGCGAAGGATGAGTACCCGGCTTGCGCGTGGTGTATCCCTTCTGCTTCGCTTCTTCTTCCGATTGCTTCTGCTTCTGCTCGTCTTCCTTGAAGCGCTGGTTCCACGGCACCGGTTCCAGGCCGAGAAGGCGGTCGAAGACGTTGTAGACCACGAGAATCGGCACGGGGTCCTTGTCAGAATTCAGGTTGGCCAGGGCCACCACGCCGACGTTGTCCTGCGGCAGGAAAGCGAACTGGGCCGTGAAGCCGTCGATGGCGCCTCCGTGCGAGACCATCTTGTGGCCGCGATAGGCGGAAACGCCGAAGGCTAAGCCGTAGGAAGGGAGGCCAACCTCCTTCCAGCGCTCCGAGGTCGGCTCGACCATCTGCGGCGTCTGCATCTGGTTCGCGTTGTTCTCCGAGAGCAGCCGCGCGTCGCCATGCTTCCCCTTGCTGAGATGAAAGAGGAGGTACTGCGCCATGTCTTCGACGTTCGAGTTGATCGAGCCCGCGGGCGCGATCTGGTCGATGTTGTGAAACGGAATCAGTTTCACCACGCCCTTGGCGTTCTGGTAAGGACTCGCAAAATCCGCGCTCTTCTGGGAATCGGTCACTGAGAAGTTGGTGCTCTGCATGCCGAGCGGCGTGAGGATGCGCCCGCGCACGAACTCCTCCCAGGTGGTCCCCGCCACCTGGCCCACCAGGTAGCCGGCCGTCATGAACATCAGGTTGTTGTACTGGTAGGCGCTGCGGAAGTCCTTGCTGGGCTCGAGGTACTGGAGGCGCCGCACCATGTCCGCGCGCGTGAAGTTCGAGCTGTACCACACCAGGTCGTGGCGCGGCAGTCCGGAGCGGTGCGTGATGAGATCGCGAGGCGTCATGCGTTCGCTGGCCACGGCGTCGTAGAGCTTGAAACCCGGCAGATAATTGCGCACCGGCGCGTCCCAATCGAGCTTGCCCTCGTCCACCAGCATGCCCATCGCCGTCACCGTGAACGATTTGGTGATAGAGCCGATGGCGAACAGAGTCTCGGTCGTGACCGGAAGCTTTTTCTCAACGTCCCGATAGCCGTACCCCTTCGAGAAGATCACTTTGCCGTCCTGGACTACGGCCACAGCAAGTCCCGGCACTTTCCAATCCTTCATGATCTGGTCCACGAAGGCGTCGAGGTCGCCAAGCGTTGGCTTCTGGTCGACGGCCCGGGCGATAGTCCCGGCGCCGAGCCTTGCGCGCGCACGGGTCACTGCGGCGCCCACGCCAGCGCCAGTGCGCGGGGCGGCAACGCTCACGGAGGTCATCAGAAAAGCAACCAGGAAGCCGACAACGGCCGAGCAACGTCTCCGCATGCTTCCTCCTTGTTGAATCGCACTTGCACTCCCTGAAAAGGGCGAGGAAGTTTACCGCAGACCTGTGCCTGAGGGTAGAAAAAGACAGCGCGACAAGCGGGTTGGAAAGTGTTTGCGCCTCGGTGCTAGAATCATCAGTCCTGCCTGGCCCGGCAGCCGCTTGCGAGCCCCCGGAGGAGGACCGATCATGAGAGCCTACGTGCTGATCAATGTGCGGCCCGGAAAAGTCCGCGGAGTGGTCGAGGCGGTGACCCAAATGGAAGGAGTGCGGCACGCGGATGCGTGCTGGGGCCTGCCGGACGTGTTTGCCTACGCCGAAACGCCTGATGAAAAGACGCTCCACGATCTCGTGATCGACAAGATTCAGAATCTGGAGGGCGTCGAGCGCACCGAAACTCACATCGTCGTGGAATGAGTCCGGCGGCGACCGGCCACTGCCCGCAGGTCTCTCGGTATCGCCCGCGCCGCGAAGGCCTTAGGCGGTCGGCCTTGCAGTCACGGCAGGACCATCCGCAACCCCTTCGGCGGAGGCCATTTCAACGCGATTGCGGCCTTTCCTCTTGGCCTCGTACAGCGCGAGGTCGGCGGCGCGCAGCAGCGATTCCAGATTCGAAGCCTCAGGTTCGGCGGGGGCTGTCACACCCAGGCTGATGGTCAGGGGAATGGCGCTGCTCTGGTCCACCTCGATGGGCGCTTTGCTGATGGACGCCCTCAATCTTTCCGCCTGTTGTAGCGCGCTCGCCTCGTCCGCGCCGGGGACCACGACCAGAAACTCCTCTCCCCCATAACGGCCGATCGAGTCATAGGTCCTCACGGCGGACTGCAACCTCCGAGTGGCCTCGCGCAGCACGGCGTCGCCCGCGGGATGCCCGTAGGTGTCGTTGATCTGTTTGAAGTGATCGAGGTCGGCCATGACCACACCGAGGGAAGTCCGCTGGCGCTGAGCGCGCTCGAGCTCTCGCCGCAGGATGTCAAAGATTGCGGCGTGATTCCACAGCCCCGTCAACGGATCGTGGGTGGCCTGCACCCGCAGCGCGTCGCGCGCCGAAATGAGCTCCTGCTGCACATCGAGAATCCTCTTTCCGGCGTGCAGGTGAGCCATGAGCGACCAGGTCTTGCTTCCGGTCCCTCGACGTCAGCATCAGGACATAAACGTAAGGATGGTCTGCTCGTTCGCGGAGTCTTTGGCAGACCTGCACGCCTTCCATTCCGGGCATCATCCAGTCCAGGATAGCGAGCTTCGGGGCATCGTCCTGCTGAAGGACCTGCCAGGCTTCGCGGCCGTCTCCGGCGACGACGACCTCATATCCCCACTTCGTGAGAAATGCTTCGAGCATGTGGCGCGAAACCGGCTCGTCTTCGGCAATCAGGACCCTCACCTCGCGACCTCCTTACCCAGCCCTGCAAGTGCATTCGTGAGACGTTCAAGGGCCTGTTCCAGGATCGCGCAGGCGAGCCGGGCTTGCTCGAAGTCCGCGCCATCGGCCGCCATCTCCAGCGTCAGCGCCGCGTCAAGGGCGGCTGGGGCCGCGAAGTTACCAACCGAGCCCTTCAACGCGTGAGCCGCCCGCTCCAGCATCTTGGCATCCTGGCGGGCGATCGCTTCGTGGACCACCGACAACATTCTCGGGCACTCGACAACAAACAGCGCCGCCATTTCAGCCAGAAGCTCGTTGTCCCCTTCCAAACGGGCCAAGGCCGCAGACCAGTTCAGAGTTTCGCGGGGTCCCGGCGGGGCATTTCGCGCCGCGGGCCGCCCGGCAAGGGCTTCAATGACCTCAAAGAGCTCCTGGAGGCGAATAGGTTTGGGGACGTAGCCATCCATCCCAGCGTCCAGGCACCGTTCACGGTCCCCTTTCATCGCGTGCGCCGTCATGGCGATAATTGGAACATGCGCGCCCGTCACCTTTTCCTTTTGCCGGATCGCAGCAGTCGCTTCGAGCCCATCCATCTCCGGCATCTGCACGTCCATCAGCACGAGGTCAAACGTTTGGTTCTCTGAAAGGGACAGGGCCTCGCGCCCGTTGGCCGCCACTCCGACCGTGTTTCCTCGCTTCTCTAGAATTTGGGTCACCAAACGCTGGTTCACAGGATTGTCCTCAGCCACAAGAATGCGATAACCGAGCGGCGCCGGCGACGGCTCGCGCAGCGAGTCGCGAGCCGGCGGGCTCAGGGGACCGGTTTCCGCGGGCTTCGTGCTCAGCGCCGCCAGAATGGCCTTCTGCAGCTCCGCTTGGCGGATGGGTTTGGTTAGCCACGCGCCCACGCCGAGTCCCCGGCGGCGCGCCACCTCCGCGCGCTGGCCTCCGGCGTTCGGGAGCATCATGATGATCGCTCCCGCCTCGAGCTCGCCCTGCTTCAGCCGCTCCGCCACGGCCAAGCCATCCATTCCCGGCATGTCGCTATCCAAGATCAGGAGGGCGAAGCGCTCGTTTGCCCTCTCGGTCCGCTCCAGAGCGGCCAGCGCGGCGTCTGCGCTTGCTGCCGCCAGGGGTTTCATCTTCCAGCCCTTAAGCGTCTCCTCCAACGCAACCCGGCTCGACGCGTTGTCATCGACCACGAGAACGCGCAGGCCTTCGAGACTCGCGAGCTCCTCCTTGGCCGACTGCGACGGACGGTCGCGCAGGTCGAGCCGCGCCGTAAAGTGGAACGTGCTGCCTTCGCCCGCTTCGCTCTCCACCCAGATGCGGCCGCCCATAAGCTGGACAAGCCTGGAGCAGATTGCGAGGCCGAGGCCCGTGCCCCCGTACTTGCGCGTGGTCGAGCCGTCGGCCTGAGCAAAGGCCTCGAAGATGAGCCCCTGCTTTTCCCGCGGGATGCCGATACCCGTGTCGGTGACGGCAAAGTGCAGGATGGCCTGGCCTGCCTCCCGCGATTCGATCTCAGCGCGCACAACGACCTCGCCGCGTTCGGTGAACTTGATCGCGTTACCCACCAGGTTGACGACAATCTGGCTCAGGCGCCTCGGATCACCCACCACCGCTTCCGGCGCGTTAGGAGCTATGCTACAGACCAGCTCGAGCCCCTTGTGGTGGGCGCGCACAGCCAGCGGCGCGACCATCTCCTCCACAGCCTCGCGCAGGTCGAACTCGATCTTCTCGAGGTCGAGTTTCCTCGCCTCGATCTTCGAGAAGTCCAGGATGTCGTTGATCACGGCCAGAAGGGAATCGGCCGACCCCTTCATGGTGTCCAGATACTCCCGCTGTTCGTCTGTAACCACAGTGTCCAGCATGAGTTCCGCCATGCCGAGCAGGCCGTTCATGGGAGTGCGGATCTCATGGCTCATGTTGGCCAGGAATTCGCTCTTGGCGCGGCTGGCGGCTTCGGCGGCTTCCTTGGCCTTCTTGAGTTCCCCTTCGGCGCGCTTGCGCTCGGTGATGTCACGGCCGTTGCCTTGCACCTCCACGGGCTTCCCGTTCTGGTAGATCAGCCGGGTACTGACTTCAACTGGAACACGGCGGCCATCCTTGTGGATGATCTCAAGCTCATAGGTGGTTGTTCCCCCAAGGGCGAGTTTGCGCTCGGTCATCTGGTGGGCCAGATCGTGGCATTCGGGCGCCACGATCTGATCCACCTTCATCTTGAGCGCTTCCTCGCGGCTGTAGCCGATGCTTCGCTCGCCTGCTCGGTTCAGGGAGGTGAGATTTCCCGCCAGGTCGTGCGTATAGACAATGTCATTCGCATTCTCAAACAGGTCGCGGTAGCGTTCCTCGATGACGACTTCGTGCTGCAGCCGGCGCAGGATGATGCCCGTCTGCTCGTGCACGCGCCTTTTCAGCGCGAAGGCCCATCCCGCGGACACCAGGATCACGATCCCCATAATCCCCAGAGCCCACAAAGTGCGCGCCAGCGTCCAGAAGGGTAGGCTTTCCAGAACCACAACGTCTTGGGGGGAGCGAAGAAGGACCCGGAAGGCCCGAGGGACCTTGTACTCATCCGCTTCGAGCAAGCAGACTCCGGTCAACTGCAACCGGCTGCCATTCTCAAGATCAGCCGACATCTTCCCGGTCTCCAAATCGAATATCTGGGCCTCGAAAACCGTGTCACCCGACTGCAGGACTAAGACTTTCTGACCCGACCGTTGCTCCTGACCTTGAAGCCTCGCCTCAATGCGAATCACGTCAGCGTCGTAAGCGCCCTGTGCATCGAGTACTTGCTCCGCCGTCACTCTTTGGGGGAGAGGCGCCGCGCCGGAGCCAAGCGGTCGAAAGATGGCGTCCAGCAACATGGGTGTGTAATCGCCCGGCGAAGGGAAGCCCGCCACGTCCAATCGGTCGCCGGGTCGGACAGAAGTCTTTTGGTCGGTCTCGACGTAAAGATTCTGGGTCTCATCCTTGATGTAGAGCGACTGCCCTGGCAACTGAAAGGTGACAGTCCCCTGCACCCTCACGCGGTGGCCCGAAGTGCCGCTCGGCGTGAACCGCATGAGCGTGCCGATAGAGCGCGTAGGCAGCGTGAAGGGATCAGCAGGGGCTCGCTCTTCGATCTTCACGTAAGCCAGGCTCGGAACGAGTAACTGGACGCCAGTCAGTTGGTTTCTGTTGTTGAAAACCGCGCCGCACGCGCCCTGCAAAAGCACCTTCGCGTCCATCAGCGCGGTGGAGGCTGGCTCGTGGAAATTGGGGACGCGCGCCCTCAGCCGCCCGCCGCCGACCGCAATATCCAGCACGAGGTGGCCCTCGACTGCTCTTGCCGAGTGGACGATGCCTTCGAGTTGGACCCATTGGCTATCCTCGCCACCCGACGCCATGCGGTCGAACGTAACGGTCCGGGCGAGGGGCAGCGACGCCTCGCCCAGAATGCGCACCCTGGGCCTCGAGACCTGAGGGGCAAAGTCGCCAGCGGAACTGACGCCCTTCACCTCCACCAGTTCACCCGCTCGCAGCGACAGCTTGGTGCTGTTACCAAGGTCCACCCAAATACCTGCCGTCGAATCCTGAACAAATAGATCCGGAGATTCGGAATCGAAGTACGTCACGACGCCGCGCAGGCGCACAGGGTAGCCACGCTCGGCCTGGTCGGCGGAGAGCTGCCGCACCTGCTCCGCCCGAGTGAGTAGTGGGAGCGCCACCGATGCTGGCACAGGATGCTCTTGGCCGTGCGCCAGCATCAGGCACGGCGCAAGGGGAAACAGCCACGCCAACCGAAACAGTCCCCCGATCATTATGTTTGTCTTTATCTGCATCTTCATCTGCGGCTCGGTTCGGCTGAACCCGGGAGCGGACCGACCAAGCCCAGCAAGCTCCAGGCTTCCCTGCGTCAGCACTGACGCTTTTGGAGGCGCCCGATCTCGGGGGACCGTCGCTGCGCTGTTTCCCATCTATTGCTTCGGCAGGCCGGATACGAAACTTGAGGGAGACGCGGTATTACGGGGTTTCAGTTCGGATACTGAGGAGAGAGCGCGTCGGCCAGGTGGTTTACGAGAACGAATATCGAATCGTGGCCGTGCCGTTTGCCGAGGAGCGGTGTTGATGTGTTTGCTGCCTGCGTAGCACGGGAATCTTCTATCTGTGCTAACCTACATTCGCAAGGGCAGCTTGCTTCTGCATTCCGGGTCTCCCTTTTGTTAGTGGACCGGTTGTCACGGCAACCTCGAAGGCGATCGTTCGGCTCCGTCCATGATCCAAACGCGCTCCCATGAAACGGGATTTTGAGGCCCTCGGCAACACAACCTTCGACCTCGCGATTATCGGTGGAGGCATCCAGGGCGCCGCGACCGCGCGTGAGGCGGCTCTGCGCGGTCTGAAAGTCGCGCTGGTGGAAGCGCGCGATTTCGCCAGCGGCACGTCCAGCCGGTCGTCCAAGCTGATCCACGGCGGGCTGCGCTACCTCGAGCAGTTGCGCTTCAAGCTGGTCCGCGAAGCGCGCCAGGAGCGGCGGCTGCTGGTGAGGCTGGCGCCGCACCTCGCGCGCCCGGTTCCTTTCCTGTTGCCGATTTATCACCAGGACCGGTACTCCCCGCTGAAGGTCCGCTTCGGACTCACCGTTTACGACTTGATGGGCAACCTCGGCCGTGAGGACCGGCACCGGATGCTCGACCGAAAGTCCGCGGTCGAGCTCATGCCGGGACTGCGCCCCGACGGCCTGCGGGCCGCCGCCCTCTATCATGACTCGATCACCGACGACGCGCGCCTGACACTCGAAAACGTCCTTGACGCCGCCCAGCACGGTGCCGTCGCGGTGAACTACGCGGAAATCCGGGGCCTGGCAGCGTCGACCCGCGCGGGCCGAAAAGAGGTGGTTGCCGCCGAAGCGGAAGACCGGCTGACGGGGCGCAGGCTCGAACTCTCCGCGCGCTTCTGGGTGAACGCGGCGGGCCCCTGGGTCGATCGCGTGCGCGCCCTGGCGCCGGGATTCGACGGCTCGAAAACCGTTCGCCTGACCAAAGGCGCGCACCTGCTCATCCCGCCCCTCACGGGCCGCCACGCTCTTCTAGCCGCCGTCCTGTCCGAGCATCGCGTGTTCCTGATCGTGCCCTGGCACAATTGCGCTCTGCTGGGGACAACCGACACGGACTTTGAGGGAGACCCTGCGACCGTCCAGCCTGACCGCGCCGACACCGAATATCTTCTGCGAGCGGCGAATCGCGTGCTTCAGCGGCAACTTGCGCCGGAGGACGTGGCGGGGGGCTGGGCGGGAGTACGAGTGCTTGCGATCGAGCCCGGCAACGCAGCCGGGAGCCCCTCCGCCAACACTCGTGAGTACCGCTTCCACGAGGATCCCTGGGCGGCTAACTTCGTCTCAATTTGCGGAGGCAAGCTCACCACCGCGCGCGCCCTGGGCGAGAAACTAACCGATTACGTCGTCACGCGCCTGGGAGTGACGGCGAGTACGCGCGAGGGTCAGTCCAGCCGTTCGATTCCGTTGCCGGGCGGTCATACGGGGGCTTTCGAAATGTATGTCCACGTCGCCTCGTGGGACGCCGTTCGCGAGTACGGCGTCCCGCTCGAAGCCGGCGAACACCTCGTGCGGACCTACGGCAGCCGGTGGCGCAAGGTGCTCGACCCCGTGCGCGAGCGCAGGTCGTTCGCCGAGCCGCTGCCTGGGGCGCCCGCGTTGCTGGCCGCGGAAGTCGAGTTTGCGATCGAGCACGAAATGGCCGTGAACGCGGAAGACTTTCTGCTGCGGCGCTCGGGATTGAGCTGGACCGCCTGCACGGTGCCGGAGGCGGCGCCCGCAGTCGTGGAAATCTTCGCCCGTCGCTTCGGCTGGAGTGTGGAGCGCCGCCAAGTAGCGCTCGAAGCCTTCTCGCGCTCAGCCTGTAGTGGAACTCTGCGCGCGCCCGTCTGAGAGCCGGCCCAAGTCCCATGACCGCACTGAGACCGTCGCTCCACGCCAGCCTCGGTAACCACGCCACAGAGTCACTCGTCCGGCCGCCGCTCATCATCGGTCATCGCGGCGCGGCGGGGGAGGCGCCTGAAAATACTCTGGCTGCCTTTGAGCTGGCTCTGCGC
>QHZK01000210.1 GCA_003224635.1 Acidobacteriota bacterium
GATTTCCCGGCGTGTCTAAATTAGACTTTCGCTCCGTTGGCCTTTTGTCTTAGGCCCTCAAATTCCCAACTGGAGGAAAGTCTCATGAACAAGTATTGTCTCGCTTTTTTGCTAGCCCTTGTGGTAGTATTGGCTAGTGTAACGCTTCGCAAGAGTTTTGCAGCGGTAGGAGATTCGAAAACTTCGTGGGCTTCAACATCTATTGGCGGATCACCCATGCCCCCGATTCCCAACGCAACGAGTATCGGCGGATCACCCATGCCTCCGATTCCGAATGCGACCGGCATCGGCGGGTCACCTATGCCTCCTATTCCCAACGCGACGAGCATCGGCGGATCACCCATGCCTCCGATTCCCAACGCGACCGGGAACGGTCGGGCCAGCTAGTCTTTTTCGGTGTCGGTCAACGACCCGGAATGACTGGGGTGGTTAGCCAAGTCAGGGTTGTACGTTGATCGAGACGCTGGTTCAACACGGCATTCAGTACGGTGTCTACCTCGCAGAGGTAGGGTTGTTCCTGTATCTCGTCTTGTGGGGTCACTGCAAGCGGCTCGCTGGCGTGTCTCTTTATGTCGCTGGCCTCTTGACAATCGACGCCATCGCGCGCCCTCGTGTGCTGGCGCTGTACGGTTTTACTTCGCCGCAATACTTCTACTTCTTCTACGTCACAGATGCCATCCTGGCCCTTTCGGCTTTCCTCCTGGTGTGCTCATTCTTCCGTCGAGCCTCGGTCGAGCGGCGCGAGATGTGGCAGTCCCTGCGCCTCGTGCTGGTTTCCGTCTTCATAATCGTTGTCGGGATTTCGTGCGTTTCGCTGAAAATGAACTACACGAACCTGTTCGGTCGTTTCACCACCGAATTCGAGCAGAACCTGTACTTCACGTGCCTGGTGTTGAATACCGTGCTTTACATCTTGATTCAACACGTTCAGGTGGCCGACGATGAGCTGGAGCTTCTGGTCTGTGGGATGGGTATCCAGTTCGCGGGGCCCGCCGCGAACTTCGCGCTGATGTACCTGACACCCGGTAGCCACTTCTTCATGTCGGTCATGCAATATGTTGGTCCCCTTTGCACTTTGGGGATGCTCGGACTGTGCTTTTACGCCGTTCGGATTCCGAAGGCGGCGCGCGCCAGGGCCAGAGAAGCCCGAAGGCTCGGGAATGCCGCCGTTGGCAGGGCCTAGAGGGGCCCTTTTATGATTTTGGCTTCGATGATTTTAATCCTTTCGATCGGGCTCTTCCTGTTCTATCTGCAGGCCACGTGTCAGAAGATCCTGGCGCGGAAGTTCGACCAAGAATATTTCCAATCGATTGTGGATGCCAATCGCTTGGAATTTCCCTTCGTGCGCAAGGCGCTCGAAGAGTTTGACACGCCGGTCGATTATCCCTGGATCTGCATGACGCTCAAGTGCGACTACCTGGCGCTCACTTATCTGCTGAAGAATGCCGCTAACGCCGAGCAGAGCTATTCGCGCGAGGAACGGTTGCTCATGCTTTATTTCCGGGCAATCTTCGGCGCTCTGTGCACTCTCCACTTCCTCAAACTGCATGAGAAGCCGGCCGTCCTGAAGCTGACGGCGATCCTTCAGCACTTCGCCGACGTCATCGGCTACCGCGTCAACAAGGTTCGCTTCGGCAACTTGAGCGCTTCCGACTACCTCTTGACGCTGTAAACCCCCCGCCGCGGCTTGAGTTTCGGGCTTCGACTTCCTGGCTCCCCCTCTTCGACCCTACGTCCCGTCTTCTGGACACAGGTGACGACAAACCGGCAGTATCGCCCAAGAAAAGCGAATCGGCGCAAAAGATGACCGTCCACGGCGTGGGCTAGCTGTACAGGTCGACAATCATTGCGTCTCCAGATGAAGGTTGCCATTGTCGAAAGAAGGCCGAATCCGCAGTACATACAGCGCGGGAAGTGTTTCGCGAACTCCTCAATGTCGCGAAACCGCAGCGGCCGATCGGTTCCCTTGAGGGGCTTCTTCCAGGGATAAGGCAGATAATCGCGCGCAAACTCCAACACCGGGTTGTGCCCCAAGGGATCCTTAAATCCCCCCTTGCCACCGCACTTGAGCACCCTGGCAATTTCGGCAGCCGCGAGCGGCAGCCGAAGATGATGCAAGGTGGATTCACCGTGGACAATATCCATGGTCTCGTCCGCCAGCGGCAGTTCCTCGCCCGCGCATACCAGGACCGATACACGATCAGCGATACCTAGCTGGTCGGCCAGTCGCTTAGTATACGCGGCGGCCTTCGGAGACACATCACAGGCGTAAACCATCCTGGCGCCCGCCAGCGCAAAGTAGATCGGTGTTGGGTTATACCCGCAACCGAGATCCAAGACGGTCTGTCCCGCCAGAGGGCTCAGGAAGTCAAAAAGGCGCGCCCTCCACGGCGCCCGCCGGGCGTACTGGCCGAGATCCCAACTCGTGGGGAGCGTCTGCTGAGCCACCCTCTCCGCCTCCGTATCCGTCACTTCCATCTCCAGCTTGATGCGAGATCGTAGGTCGAGGTCATCTGCGTCCTTGCGTGTCATCAAGCGATTCGTGCGCATAGCCCTTGCTCCTTATTGAATCCAGACTGAACCCGGTGCGTCTGTTGTATTGCTCCATTGGCGTAAGTGGCGTAGACCCAAATTCAGAGCACCTTGTTGAAAGCCCTGCTGGCGCAGCAGCAGGATTTTACATCGCACAGGTCCGGCCTTTTCAGCGTGACGCCTCACACCGTGAACCTCGCCTCCGGCCGTACACATAATCTCGAATCCAAGCACGAGGGTCGGAAGCCCGTGTGATCACCTCGAACCCGTTCTGCTCGAGGAAGGCGACCACCTCAGATTTGGTTCGCATTTCCGCCGGTCCACCCGAGTCGGCGCAGAAATCATGGCAGGCTATGCAGACGTGACAAGTCCGGCGGATCATCTCGGTCATTCCCCGCAGGACGATCCGTTCCGCACCCTCAATGTTCATCTTCAAGAGGTCGATGCGGGAAAGCCGGAGAGACCTGAAGAGTTCGTCCAGGGTCGCACTGGGGACCGAGACTCCTCGCTTTACATTGAGGATGGAGTTTTGGGCGTGCTTTTCGTCATCGCTGATCAGCACGTTGCCGCCGCCGGCTGCGACGGCGCAATGAATCGGAGAGACGTTCAGCAGTTTGTTGAGCTCGCACATCCGGTTCAAGCACCCAAATGTCTTGGGATGAGCCTCCACGGAAATCACACGTCCGGACCCGCCGACCATCCGAGAAAAACAGAGGGTTTGCCAGCCTGTTCCGGCGCCGATATCGAGCACGACGTCCCCGGCGTGAGGCAGGTACTCATACATGCAGGTGTCCTTCACTACGCGCTCGATTTCCGGAAGAACTTTCAGCCTCAAGCGAGGCTCCACCAGGACTCCGTTGGGGAACTCCTGGATCCAAGCATCTTCATACCTGACTCGACAAAGCTTCCGAAGCCTTAGAGTAGCCTGACCCGCGGCCCCGGTTGCCAGAAGGAAACGAAAGCCCGGACGGTTGAATGCCCTGTAGACTCCCGCTCTTAATGCGTCATTGAAGTGGCTCATCTTTCGAACTCCTCGAGCGAAAGCGAACGACGGTTTCGCGGCAATCAAGTGAGACTATGCGCCGCCGCAATCCAACTTGGCGGCGGGCCTGGAGCTGTGAACGGTCCCGGGGCTGTTAGAACTGAAAGAGGGCAGGAGGCGAGCGGCTGTCAGGCAAGCGGACGCTGAGCGTGCGGTGTTTCGGCGGGTCAGGCGGAACCACGAGGCTTAAGATCCGGTTGGGTGGAGAATGCGGTGCAGGCCAAAAGATCTCTGCAGGGGTGTGGGTTAACTTCCAATCGTCGGATGACGATTGAGCTTTCTTGCCGCTTTTCAGGGCTCCCTGGGCGGAATCCGAGTCCTCCAAGGCTACGGGCTCGCTCCGAAGGTCGTCCGTCAGGGAAATAATCGGAAGGAGCAAAATCAGGACGCAGCACAGGGCTATCCAGCCACGGACGTAACGGGCCGGATGCAACCGCGCGTTCCCGAGACGGAAGATGGGTCGCCAGCGCTCAACCGCTGTGATCGCGATGGCAAGCCAAAGAACGTTAAGAGCAAGTTCCATTACTTCCCCGAAACCCGCTGCGCCCGGTGAAGGTTGAGGGCTGGACGGAGCTTGAGATTAAGATCGACTCACGCAGCAGGCATATTGGCCAGGTAAGATTGTACCGCAGTTGCAAAGGCAGGCGAAAGGCCGCATCTGTTGTGGTCCAACGGTCGCTTACACACGACCCAGAATTTCACGATGTTCGAGGTGTTACGTAAACGCGCCGACCCGAACGAAGAAGACTCGCCAAGGCAGCGGGTTGCCTCCACGTGCGAGCTCGCGGGCGTGCGGAAGCTCAGTGACAGGCTTGGGTGCCCGAATCGGTGAAGGTCCCGCCCGGCACGGGTACAAACTGCCAGTCGAAACTGGACGAGTGCAGGGTCAACTTGAGCACCCCGAAAGTGCTGCCGTTGCGAACCAAGCTGTTCGCGGCGGTCGTTCCGAAGCTGACGTGGCTTTTTCCGCCCGTGCCCGCGACGATCTCGGTGATACCTCTGGCCGTGTCCGGGTTACCGTTTGCATCCTGCGGCGCGAACCGCTCGTAGACGTGGGCATGCCCATTGACGACGAGGTCGGCGTGGGCGTTATAAAGGTCCTGGAAGACGGTCTGCATTTCGGAGTCAGGAGATGTCGTACTGGAGGTATAGAGGGGGTGGTGCCAGAGGGCGAGCGTACAAGCCTGCGTGTGGGCGGCGAGATCGTTCCTCAGCCAAACCTCCTGGAGCGAATTGGACCCGCAGCCGCCGACGAACGCACAGTTGCTGTTGACGACAACAATGTGCCAAGCCCCGAGGTCCAGGCTGTAGTAGCCTTTCGTCGGATCGCCTGCAGCCGGACCAAAATAGTTGAAGTACCCGACGGCGAAAGCCGCATTGTATTCATGGTTGCCAGGGACGGGGATGGTTCGAGCCCTTGCCCGTCCCCACGTCGGGTCGTACGCCTTTGCAAAGTCGCCGTCTGTCCCGTTGTCGTAGACGACGTCACCGGTGGCGAACACCGTGGCACTGGGGTAGGCATCGAGCAGCGCCGCCGTTGCCATCGAGTCAGCGAGGGTCAAGTTGAATCCGTCGGCGATGTCACCCGCCCCGACCAGAGTGACATCGGTGGTTTGCGAGGTCGACTTCCTGCCTGGCCAGCAGAGAATGCCGGCGATTGCCAACAGCAAAGCAGCTAGTAGTACCTTCCTCATAAAGCACGCTCCTGCTCAGGACCTCCGTTTGAGAATCTCTGGCGACAAGTCCCCACGGGCGTGGAACGTTTACGTCCCAGTCCCTGTGAGGAGAACCTGCTGGGGACTGTCACTAGCGTTGTCGGTGATCGTCACCGCCCCGCTTCGGGGCCCGGTCGCCGTGGGCCTGAATCTTACGCTAATGGAACAGCCACCTCCGGGGTTTATCGAGCTCGCGCAGTTGTCGGTCTGTGTGAAGTCTGCAGGGTTGGCCCCGGTAATCGCGATGCTGCCGATTGACAATGTTCCTGTGCCTGTGTTCGTGAGCTGCACGCTCTTGGTCCCGCCGTTCTTGCCGACTTTGCGGTTTCCGAAGGAAAGCGATGTCGGTGACAGGCTGACTGCGGGCGCAGTCCCGGCGCCCGTCAGGCTCACTGTCTGCGGGCTGCCGGCGGCGTTGTCGGTAACGCTTACGGCCGCGCTCCTCGCGCCCGTCGTCGTGGGGGTGAACGTCACCGTGAGGGTGCAGGTCCCATTGACGGCCAGGGTGGAGGGGCTGAGGGGACAGTTGTTGGTCTGATTAAAATCGCCGGTGTTGGCGCCCGTCAGCGAGATGCTGCTGATGGTCAGCGGCGCGGCGCCGCTGTTGGTCAAGGT
>QHZK01000211.1 GCA_003224635.1 Acidobacteriota bacterium
CATCGGCACAGAGGTCGCTCACAAGGCGAAGAACCTCCTCGTCCGGCTCTGGCTCGATTAATATCGCGAAATTCGCCGCCTGCGTTATCTCAACCTCGCATAGCGTAATCCGTCCTGTCCCGAGCGGCAGTAGGGTTCGCTCGAGTGCCGGTTTGCCGTCGTCTGTGGGCACCAGGAGACTAAACAAAATGCTCACAGCGGCGGACTTGCCTACTCCAATTTGGCCAATGAAAGCTAGCTTGTGTTTGCGGTCCACCAGGTAGCTTACGGCCCTTTGCAGTGCTTCACGATGCATCTTCACTTGCGTACCGACTGCGCCAGATGAATCTTCCGATAACAGTTGGTCTAAGTGCAAAAAGCACGTTTCAGCCTTGGCGAGGGCTGAAATTTCTGGATGGCGAAATTCTGGCCTCGGCAGATGCAACCACTGGCGGTTGAGGTACTCCTGGTACTCCTCCGCCTCCAGTGTTCTTACGGCCCGAAGGAACCCAGCCATTTCATCCGCCAACCGGGAAATTGTGCTTTGATCCACGCTTATCGCTGCGGCGATATCGGCTTGCTTCTTTCCGCTCGCCTCGCGCAATCGTCTCAGGGCACTTCCAGTGTCAGAAGGCCAGTCAGTTGTGCCTGCCATGTTTTATAACCTCCATTCGCAAACATGCTACATATATGTCACATTACATGCAGCATGTCAAGCTGTTTTTTGAAACAGGCGAACTTCGGTCCTTATTAATCAAGCGCGGCAGCGACGGTCAGCGGTGTCCTGGCCGTTGGACTGTTTGCCCCGGAAAAGCCCACGGTCAATTACAAGGCGAATTGACCGTGGCTACAACGGCGGTCAGTGTGTGCCGCTCGGGTTGGGTTCGCGGACCTTCAAAACCTGGTCCACGCGGACGTTCCCATTCGCTCCGCTCAGGGCAGGCTTCAACACCTGCACGGTCCCGCTGGGCCACTTGATCTCAATCTCCTCCACCGTTTCTGCCTTGCCCAAGCCGAAGTGTACCCCGTCATGGCTGGACGAAGCGTACCCGACGGCGCTCGTCATCTGATTGTACTGGTGATGGTAGCGAGCGCCGTCTCGGGTGGTGAGCCGGATGCGCGCGCCGATGCCATCGCGATTGCTGCGCGTCCCTTCGAGGCGCAGCGTAATCCGGTGATTGCGCTCGGGACTCACATTCTCCCAAAGCTCCGCCGGGCCGCCCAGCGAGGAGACGACCACGTCCACTTTGCCGTCGTTGTTGAAGTCGGCGAAGGCGGCGCCCCGGTGCGCGCGCGGCGTCTGGAAGTCGGGGCCGGCGGCGGCAGACACGTCCTCAAACGTCCCGTTGCCGAGGTTCACGAAAACGCTGTTGGGCTCGCGGTAATGGTCCACGGAAAACTTTTCGATGTTGTCGGTCACGTGCGAATTCGCCGAGAACACGTCCTTCCAGCCGTCGTTGTTCAAGTCGACGAGGCCCACGCCCCAGCCGCTGCGGCCCGCGCTCGCGAGTCCAATGCGGCTCGGGTACGTTTCGTCCCGAAAGAAGCCCTTGCCGTCGTTGCGGAACAGGGGAAAAGTCTCGCGCGCGAGCGCGGTGACGATGAGGTCAGGCAGGCCGTCGTTGTCGTAGTCCCGGAAATCGACGCCCATGCTCGAAACGGGCCTGCCGTCATCGGTCAGGCCGACGCCAGCGGGCAGAGCGACTTCCTCGAAGGTGCCGTCGCCGCGATTGTGAAACAGGAAGTTGGGGATGCTGTCGTTCGAGACGAAGACATCGGGGAAGCCGTCGCCATCGTAGTCGGCGAAGGCCACGCTCATGCCTTTGCCGACGTGCGCGGCGATGCCGGCGCGCTCGGAGACGTCCTCGAACGTGCCATCGCCCCGGTTGTGATAAAGCCGGTTCGACGCGCCCCGGTAGGCGCTCGGATGACAATAAATCCGCAGCGTCCCGGTGGGATCAAGGCAGGCCGGGTCGAGGCTGGGCGACCATTCGACGTAGTTGACCACGAACAGGTCGAGCAAGCCGTCATTGTCGCAGTCGAACCACCCGGCCGCCACCGACCAGCCATCGCTCTCGATGCCAGCGCGAGCCGTGACGTCTTGGAATTGTCCGTGGCCGGTGTTGTGGTACAGGAGATTGTGGCGGACGCCCGCGACGAACAGGTCCACGTAACCGTCATTGTCGTAATCCGCCGCCGCGACTCCCATTGAATACCCCGCCCCGGCCACGCCTGCCTCCTCGGCCACGTCGGTGAACTTCCGTCGTTGCGGTAGAGGCGGTTCCAATACCTGGGCGAGTCCTTTTCGAGCGACGGAATCGAGGCGCCGTTGGTGAAGGAGATGTCCGTGAGGCCGTCGTTGTTGTAGTCGAAGGCCGCCACTCCGCCTGCCATGGTCTCGATCAGGTGCTTTTGCGGAGTGGGATTGTTCTCGAGGACGAAGCGCACGCCGGCGCTCTCGGCCACATTGCGGAATTGAATGGGAGCGGGCGAGACCGCGGGCGCGGAGCGGGCCGGCGCCGTCCCGACCCCGGAGCGAAGCTGCGCGAGCAGCCGGCGAGCCGGTTCATACCGGGCAAGGGAGACAGACTGGAGCAGGTCCTTCTCCGCTTCCGCGGACTTATTCAACTGTAGATAGGCGCGGGCGCGCTGATAGAAAGCCTCCGCCGAGTGCGGGCTTTTCTCGATCGCCGTGGTCAGCCGGCCCAGGGCCTCGGAGGTCCGTCCCAGCTTCAGGAGAAGCACTCCGGCGTTCAAGTAGGGATCGGCGAAGTCCCGATCAGCGCGGATGGCGGCGTCGTAGGCAGCGAGCGCGCCGTCGAGGTCGTTCTGCTCGGCCCGGATCAGCCCGATCAGATCGTCCACATGGGCGGGCGGCTCGCCGAGCTTCATGGTCAGGCGGGCGTTCGCTTCCGCGTCGGCGAATCGGGCGCGCAGGTACTCGACGCGGGCCAGATAGTAGCGCGCCGCGCGGTCGTTCGGGCGGCGCTCGACCGCGTCGCGGAATACGCGCTCGGCAGCGGCCCGATCTCCTGCTTCCTGGTAGCAGAGGCCGAGCAGCAAGCGGGCGGGAAAGTCATCCGGCCGGCGGGTCAAGTACTGTTCGAGGACGCGAGCCGCCTCCGGGAATTTCTTCTGGCGATAAAGCGCGATGGCGGTGTCTGGCTGGGCGGAAGAGAGGGCTGCCAGCGCCAGCATCAGAATCGGAATCAGAACTAACGCGAGCCAGTCCGACCGGGGAGGCCGCCTATCTACCGTGTTCGGTACTTCCATCCGTATCTCGTCAATATATCGAGCAGTGGCTTCGTGTGCTCTGTGTCGATCAAACCCTCAACACGGAGCGCACGGAGCGCCTCCGTGACCTCAGTGTAGAAGTCTGGGAGGCACGGAGATCACGGAGAGAGTCCGTTGGGTTGCGGCCCACAGTCGCGCTCATGGTTCATATCGTCAACGAATGGGGGGCGGCGATGGCGGGCCATGGGGCGCTCTACCAATGAGGGCGAAGCTCCTCAAGCGTGGGAAGTGTGTCACCATCTTTGAAGGTGTTGGCTGTGTCCCACAAGCGCTGCGCAAACTGGCGCCAAAACTCAAGCTCGGCATCGAAGTGGGCAAGGATGACGCCCAAGGCATAGTCCGTATACTGCTGGCGCCACGCTGCCTGATATTGGTCTCGCAGCGAAGCGGTCGCCTTCATCATGTCAGCGATGCGACCGTGGTCCACTTGCCAGATCTCCCGGAGCAGAATTGCGTGAACATCGGACTGGGCGGGCTTCCTGCCCAGGGTTTTGAAAAAGCCGGCGATCTCGGCCGCGTAGATGTATCTCATGGCCGTGTAGTCCAACATGCGAGCGTCCACCAGGAGACTCTGAAGCGAATAGGTGTCGTGCGTTATCTCCAGAGCGCGCTGGAGCTGCTCCTCCGCGTCCTCGGCGAGAAGGCGCACTTGTCGGAGCTTTGCACGATTGGCTTCGGCGCTCCGCAGCCGCGCGGGACTCAGCGGATCGCCCCAAAGCCGGTCGATCGTATCCGTAGCGTCCCCAACGTCCAGAGCGTCGAGGGCCAGGTACTCTGCTGACGAAAGCTTCTCCAAGGCCAGTGCCACGTCCGCGGCCGCCTGGGCAGGGTACATCTGGAAAGCATACTCACGGAAGAATTCTTTCCGGTCCACGGGCTCGGATTGCCAAGCGGCGACGGCTCCGTAGGCCATGCCCGGCAATGCCGCCCTGTATAAGGCGTAGCTGAAATCGTTCCACCCGGAGTTGATCAGTCCCAGCGATCCGTACTTGCGGGCGGCCAGCGCGAATCCGTCGATATTCTCAAAGGAGCGGGTAAAATCCGGGGCGATATTGTCCCAGCACCAGATCCCCGGTACGACGAACGTCGCAATGTGCTCGCGCGCAAACGGAGCCACGCACGCCGAGTAATCGGGCAAGTCTTCAAACGCCGGATAAAAACGCCAGGGAGCGGCGACGATGTACTTCGGCAATTCCGAGATCAGCTCGGGATGTTGGGAGAACTCGCGCGAGCCGCCACAAGGGTTCGCCAAGAACATCGGGCGCTTGTTGAGCTGGTGGAGCAATTCGGCAGATCGCTTCAATTGGTTGACGTAGACCTGTGCCGGGTCAACGGAGTTACCGAGGATGCGTTTGGCTCTGCTCAATTCCCATTGCTCATCAAAGCCCACATTGAACCACGGACTGGGAAACAAGGCAGCAAGCTGGCGGGTCCAATCCTCCAGCAGGGCTTGAGCCTGTTCGTTGAGCGGATTGATCTCGTCGCCATGAGGGAAAAGGGAAAGATTAGCGTAGCGCTCAATCCTAAAGAGTTCGTGCAAGTGACCATAAAAGTTAGGCCAGGGGATCACGTCCACGTGCCGGTCGCGCGCGTAGGCGACAATCTGCCGAATCTGGTCTTGGCTGTAGCGGTCATCAGGATTCACCAAGTCATAGCCGCGCAGCTCGATTTGCGCCTCAGCGTAAAGATAATACTGGTTGACCTTCCAGCGGGCCAGAAAATCGATTTGGCGCTTGATTTCGTCTTCTGTCGGCAACGCCCCGTGACTCACGTCCATCATGAAGCCGCGGTAGGCCAGCGCCGGCCAGTCGTGAATGGTCACGTCGGGCAAAAAACTATCGCCGGAGTCCCCCTCAACCAATTGGCGCATGGTCTGAACGCCGTAATAGAGCCCAGCCGAGGATCGCGCCCGAATTTCTGCGCCGCGAGAGTCGATTCGGATTTCGTAGGCTTCGCGAGAATCGGCGCCGGCGTGGTCATCCGGACCCGGCAAGGCATCGACCGGCCCGGTCCGAACGAGGACAATCGCCGAGGCGGGCGGGCACCGATTCACAGGGCCAACCACCACAGGAATGGTTGTCCCTGCCATGAGCGACAATGCGGACGCCAGTTCGTTCGCCGCGAACCGGTCCTCAGGACCGGTTTCGGAGCCCAAGCCTATGGAAGCTCCGCGCAGGGGAAGCCGTCCCGAGCCGTATTCAATCTGCTGTGGATGGGGCAAGATGAGCTGGCGAGCGGCCAGCAAAGGCCGGACCACGTAGGAGAGGACAAGCAACGCCCGAAGGAGGTAACGCACCGAATGATATTAACGCAGCGGCTAACTTCGTGGCAATTGTCCGGCTGGCCCGATAGGGAGAGGTGGCCCCCAGGATGGGCGCCCGTGGCAGCCAATCCGCGTGGTGGCTAATCGACCACTACTTTTGGATTGCGCCCGGTAATAATCCTTGCTACAGTATACAAACTCTAAATTAGGCGGAGAAGATCTAGATGATCTCGTACCCGGACCGCTCAAAGGACTCTTTGCAGAAACCGGGAACGCCCTCTGTCCCATCGGTAGAGAGGACCCTGGCGATTTTGGAATCGCTTTCCGAGGCCAATACCGGGCTGACGCTGCCCGAGCTGAGTCGGCGCCTTAGCTTGCCCAAGAGTTCAACCCATTGTCTTCTGTTAACGCTCGAGCGGCGCGGTTATCTGGTCCGCAATGAACGGACTCGCCGCTACATGTTAGGTCTGAAACTGTTTTCGCTGGCGAACGTGGCGCTCAGTGGAATCAAGCTGCGCGAACAGGCCTCGCCGTTCCTCCATGCGCTGATGCAGCGGTGCCGCATGACCGTCCACATGGCCATCCTGGAGCATGACGAGGCCGTGATCGTCGAAAAAGTGGAGCCGCCGCCCGGGGTGCGTCGGATAGCGACCTGGGTCGGCAAGCGCCTGGACCTGCATTGCTCGGCGGTCGGCAAGGCCCTGATCGCGTATCTTCCCGAGGAGAAGCTGCTGAGACTGGTGGGCGAACATAGATTGGCACGCTACAATGAGAACACCCTAACCTCTTTTCGCCGGCTCAAAGAGGAGCTCGATGAGACGCGACGCCGCGGCTACTCCATCGAAGACGAGGAAGGCGAGCTCGGCTGCCGCTGCATCGGCGCGCCCGTCTTCACGGGGCCGGGAGAAGCGATCGCGGCCATCAGTGTGGCCGGAACCACCGCCGAGATCCAACCCGAAACCATTCCTCAAATTGGTGAGCTGGTGAAACAAACCGCCTTCCATATTGCGGAGACAATCCGCTCCTATCAAGAATCGAACGTAACGTCCATGTAATAATACGATCTTAAGATATCATCCAGGCAAATGGACGCATTTGCATTTCGACGGTTATTTCCCTTGCCAGCCGCGTTTCTCGGTTGTAGGCTGCCTGAAAAATGGCGCGATGAGTTCGCGGATGAGTAAGGGTGGCTTCGCGCACGACGACGAAAGTTAAGAAAGTAGCCTGCTTCTGGGCCGTCCACGTTTTCTCAACCGACCCCGGTTACTTTCCTAAAGCAACTGCGCTGCACGCTCCAACCCGGATGCTCAATCGGGCTGTGAGTTGCGCGCGGAAGGATCGGAGGTCACGTATGAACCGCAAATTCTGGGGCTTGGTTCTTTGCCTTTTACTGGGCCTGTTCCTGGCCGGGGCCGCTCGGGGCTCGGCCCAGACAGGCGCCGGAAACATTCAGGGTACCGTCAGCGATGCGAGCGGTGCGGTCGTGCCCGGCGCGACCGTGACATTGGTCCAGACTCAAACCGGACTGAAATATAACGCCACGACCAATGGCGCCGGTTTCTACGTGTTCCCATCCGTGCTGCTCGGGCCGTATAAGGTCACGGTCGAGTCGCCCGGCATGGAGACCTACAATGCGGAACTAACCCTCCAGGCGGGCCAGACTGCGGAAGTCGACCCGGTAATGAAAGTCGGCGCCGCTGCCACCCAGGTTACAGTAACGGCCGACGTAACTCCGCTGGTCAACACCACGGACGGGACCGTTGCCACGGTAGTGGAGCGCGCCAGGATCGAGCAATTGCCCTTAAACGGGCGTCGTGTGGATAGCTTGATCTACACGACGACGCCCGGTGTTACGACCTTTAGTAACAAAGTGCCGACGGTCAATGGGGTGATCTACGGATCGGCGATGACGCAAGACGGGGCGCTGCTTGAAAACCGCGACTGGCAGCGCCTGCCGGATCGGCTTCCCGGCCTGGACACGATTCAGGAGTTCAAGGTGGAGACTAGCAACGCGAACGCCAAGGCGGAGCGGCCAGGCACAATCACTCTCATCACCACGCATGGGACAAACCAACTCCATGGTTCTGTCTTCGACACGAACCGGGATAGCGCCTACGGTGTCGCGCGCGCACGCCAGGACCTTTTCACCAATGGCAAGGCTCCCCATCTGGTGCGGAATGAATTCGGCGGGTCGCTGGGCGGGCCGGTGGATATTCCCAAGCTGTATGACGGCCGCAACAAGACCTTTTTCTTCTTTTCCTATGAGGGCTATCGCCGGAGGCAGGCCTCTACGGCAAAGGCCACTGTGCCCACGGTCGCCATGCGAAATGGCGATTTTAGCCAACTGGTCAACGGCGAGGGTCAGTACAACATCCAGCTCTATGACCCCTATACGACGAATTCCACCACGTTCCAGCGGCAGCCTTTGGGAAATGGGATTCTTGGGAGTCCTGGAAACAACCAGATTCCGCAGAACCTCGAGAGCCCGCTCGCCAAATATCTTTATAGCGTTACGCCCGCGCCGACATTTCCGGACGTCAATCCTTTCGTGGACAACAATTGGTACGGGCTGGGCACCGACAATCAGAATCAGAACACTTCAACGCTGCGGCTCGATCACCAGTTTTCCCAAAAGGACCAAGTGTTCTTCCGGTATACCCACGGCACTAACGTCGACCTGGTGTATAACAACGGCATTAATGGAAGTACATGGCCCAGTACCACGGATGGGTTCTTTAACGTGTACGCTCCAAAGGGCCACACGGACGACGGAGTGGTGAGCTGGACTCACACGTATTCCCCCACTTTCTTCGGCGAGACGTTGTTCACGTACTCGCGGGACTACCATATCGAGGGTCCAGGCTCCGGCATACAGAATATAGCCAGCCAGCTCGGCCTTCCCAACCCGCTCAACGCTGCCCAGCCCCCCCCGATTGTGGATATCGGGCTTCCCAACTTCAACTACGAATGCGGCTGCTTTCTCAATATCGCCAGGGCGAAGGTTTGGGACTGGCACGAGAACTTAACTAAGACGATCGGGCGGCACACGCTGCAATTTGGCGGAACACTTCAGTACGAGCACG
>QHZK01000212.1:0-2363 GCA_003224635.1 Acidobacteriota bacterium
GTGACCGGCGACAAGAGCCTGCTTCAACTGGGGAACTTCGAACGTATCGGCATCATAACCCTGCGGGACTACCTGTCCCGGAGGAAAGAGTGAGGCATCCGACGTCCCCGCCTATGGCCGGATCCGCTAACGCTGCACGCTCGGTTCTCCTTCCGTGCCCAGTTCTCGAATCCAAATGTTGCGATAGCGCACCGGATGGTTATGGTCCTGAAGCCGGAGCGGCAGCTTCTCCGTTGTGGGCTGATACGGGGGGCGCTTCATGTGCGCAGTGGGGCCCATGATGCGGACGCGGTCCTGGACCAGCACGCCGTTGTGCAGCACGGTGATGTAAGCCGGGCGTGTGAGTTTGCCCGCCGGGTCGAAGCGCGCGCCATGGAAGACGATGTCGTAGGTCTGCCACTCGCCCGGCCGACGGCAGGCGTTGACGAGTGGAGGGTATTGTCCGTAGATCGCGGCGGCCTGTCCGTCCGCGTAGGTCTTACTCTGGTAGGAATCGAGCACCTGAACTTCATAGAGGCCGTGCAGAAACACGCCGCTGTTGCCACGGTCCTGGTCCTCACCGTGGGGCGGGCTGGGCGCGGCCCATTCGACGTGCAGTTGGCAGTCCCCAAAGGCGCCGCGCGTTTGCATGTCTCCCGTGCCCGGGGCGACCTCGAAGTATCCGTCGCCGACTTTCCATTTCGCCGGGCCGCCGTCGGCAGCTTGCCACTGGGAGAGGTCCGCGCCACCGAACAACACGGTCGCGTCTGACGGAGGCCGCCCGGGCCGGTCCTGCGTGCTCGATTCGCCCGGCGTGATGACCGGCGACTGCGGACGGCTCCGGTCGTGGATCTTCCACTGTTGCTCGGCAGCCGAGGCAGCGCTCGGGCTTGTGCGCGCTCCCAGGATGGCCAACAGGACCGTGGCGGCGACCGCAGCGCTCACGCAGGTCAAGATGGTCTTATGCATGGGCATGTCTCCTCTCTAAATTTGTAGACGGCGCTTTACCTTTACCCTTGCTGGCCCGAAACCCGAATTACAGCAATTTCATTCCCTCCGGGTCCCAGTGTACAACCTTGCCCCGCTCGTAGCTTAGATTGGTGAGCAGGGCGGCACCGGCGGCGCGGTAGCCGAACACCGCATCTTCGACGACTGGTTGCCGCGACCGGACCGCGTCGAAGAAGTTCTTCAAGTGGTCGTAGCTGTCGCTGTATTCGGGGGGCGCGACGTACTTCTCGTATTGGGGGCGCGCCGGACCCGCCGGATGCTCGAGCGGGTATTTCGTTCGGTAGTCCTCGAGCATTTTCTTCTGAGTGGCCTCAGCGAAGGACCTGATCAGCAGCCCCGGTTCCTTCTCGCGCGGCTCGCGGGTGACGGCAACGCCGTCCCCGATTTGAAGCGTGCCTTCCGAGCCGGTGAAGACAAACCCTTCGCTCTCGGGCCCGCCGCTCACAAAATTCACCCGCAACGCCAGGTTAAACCCCTGCGGATAGTCGAACAGCCCCAGCAGCACGTCGGGAACGTCGCGGCCGTCTTTCCAGAACCGGAGCCCTCCGGTCGCGAGGGCGCGCGTCGGACCGTGCGTTCCGGTGACGAAGTGCGTGCCGCTGAACAGGTGCACGAAGAGGTCGCCCGCCACGCCGCTCCCGTAGGCCTTCCACTTGCGCCACTGGAAAAAATGTTCGGGGTTAAAAGGAATCTTGGGCGCGTCGCCCAGGAACCGCGGCCAGTCGATCGTTTGGGGGGAGGCGTCGGGCGGGACGGAGTAGTTGAAGGCGCCGAGGGACGAGTTGCGGTCCCACCAGGCGCTCACGGTAGTGATCTCGCCGATGGCGCCGGACGCGACGAGCTCCCGCGCCTTCTTGTAAAGCATCGAGCTGACGCGCTGGCTTCCGACCTGGAGAATGCGCTTGGTCTTCTGCGCGGTCGAGATGATTTCCGGCCCGTCCTGATAAACGTGAATCATGGGCTTCTCGAGATAGACGTCCTTGCCGGCGTTCATGGCGTCGATGGCCGCCTGCTTGTGCCAGTGGTCGGGCGTGGCGATCAGGACCGCATCAATGTCCGCGCGGGACAGAACCTCCCGGTAGTCGCGCGTGGTGAAAATGTCGTCACCCCATATCTCCTTCGCGTGGGTCAAGCGCCCGTCGTAACAGTCCGCGACCGCCACCAGCTTTACGCCCGGCGCCTCGACCGCAGTCCTGGTGTCGCCCTGGCCCTGCCCGCCCGCGCCGATCAGCGCGAGCTGGATATGGTCGTTCGCCGCAAGCGGAGGCGCCGGCTCAGCCTGCACCTGGGCCAACAAGTGTGTCGGGGTCGCACCAGCGAGCAAGGTCTTGGCTGTTACCACAGTTCCGGCCTGGAGGAAATTCCTGCGATTGAGT
>QHZK01000212.1:2416-8608 GCA_003224635.1 Acidobacteriota bacterium
AAAAAATGCGAGCGTCTCGCCCAGACGGCACCAGCCGAACGCAACGTCGCTCTGTCGATGTATAATGAGCGCATGGCTACCGAGGTTATTCCCAAGCTCACTTACGAAGAGTTCCGCCAGCTTCCCGAGGACGGTAAGCGATACGAACTGATTCACGGTGAGGTTCACTTGACACCTTCTGCCACGACCAAGCATCAGTGTGTCCTGCAGAATTTGTCCAGCAGCTTGGGCCCGTTCGTTATCAAGAATGGGCTCGGAGAAGTATGGACCGCCCCGCTCGACGTGCGCCTGAGCCCCGATACGGCTGTACAGCCCGATCTCATTTTCATCTCGAACTCCCGAGCAAAGATCATTAAGGAAAACTATATCGACGGAGCGCCTGACCTGGTGGTCGAAATCCTCTCACCGTCCACGGCTGCCCACGACCGCGCCACCAAGCTGGCCTTATATGCAAAGGCGGGAGTCCCTGAGGTGTGGCTGCTTGATCCACACGCCAAGACCGTCGAGGTCTTGAAGCTGCAAGGGAAAAAGTACGTTCTGGACGCCGCCCTCGCGGGCGATCAGAAGCTCACCTCGAGCCAGTTTCCCGGCTGGGAATTGCCTCTTACCGACCTCTTCGATTTTCGCGGCCGGTTCTGAGTCTGCTAGAATAATCCCAACGCTGACTGAGGCGCGACTTCGCGCGATATCCATGGGTTTTACTGAAAAATACGACGTGGTGGTCGTGGGCGCCGGCCACGCGGGATGCGAGGCCGCGATGGGCGCGGCGCGCATGGGTCTCGGCACGGCGCTCTACACGATGAATCTCGACTTGATCGCCCAGATGTCCTGCAATCCCGCCGTGGGCGGCATCGCCAAGGGTCACCTGGTGCGCGAGGTTGATGCGCTGGGCGGCGTGATGGGCGAGGTCATTGACGCCGTGGGCATCCAGTTTCGGCTGCTCAACACCAGCCGCGGCCCGGCCGTGTGGTCGCCGCGCGCGCAAGCCGATAAGAAGCAGTATCGCGTGAAGATGCGCCAGGTCCTCGAAGCCGAGCCCAACCTGCGCATCAAGCAGGCGGAAGTGGTGGACCTCTGGCTCGAGGACCGGAGCGCGGGCGTCTCGCCCGCCAATGGACCCGTTACCGGCGGGTTGCCCAAGCGACGGGTTCGCGGCATCCGGCTGCGCGACGGTCGCACGGTCGAGGCCGGAGCGGTCGTCATCACCACGGGGACTTTCTTGAACGGACTCGTCCACTGCGGCGAGCAGACGTATCCCGCGGGGCGTTCCGGCGAGCCTCCAGCAGCGATGCTCGGCGAGGCGCTGCGCCGGCTGGGCTTCGAGGTCGGGCGGCTCAAGACCGGAACGCCGCCGCGGCTCGACGCGCGCACCATCGACTTCTCCCGGTTCCAGGCGCAGCCGGGCGATCCGGTCCCGACACCGTTCAGTTTCCGCACCCGCTCGATCGCGCAGCCGCAGACTGTCTGCTGGATCGGCTACACGAACGCGGAGACGCATCGCATCCTGCGGGAGAACCTGCACCGCTCGCCGCTTTACTCGGGCCAGATCAAGAGCCTCGGTCCCCGCTACTGCCCGTCGATCGAGGACAAGATCGTCAAGTTTGCGGACAAGCCGCAGCACCAGATTTTCCTCGAGCCCGAGGGCCTGGACACTTACGAGATCTACGTGAACGGCATGTCCACGTCGATGCCCATCGACGTGCAGTGGGCGATGGTGAGGTCGGTCCCCGGCCTCGAAAACGCGGACATGATGCGTCCCGGCTACGCCATCGAGTACGACATGGTGCAGCCCACGGAGTTGAACCCCTGGCTCGAAACAAAAAAGATCGAGAACCTGTTTCTCGCCGGTCAAATCAACGGCACCACCGGTTACGAAGAGGCGGCGTGCCAGGGGATCATGGCCGGCATCAACGCCGGACTGCGTGTCCAGGCGAAGGACCCGGTGGTGATCGAGCGCACGCGCGGCTACACCGGAATCCTGATTGACGACCTGGTCAGCAAAGGCGCCGATGAACCCTATCGCATGTTCACCTCGCGCGCCGAGTTCCGCCTGCACCTGCGCATCGATAACGCCGACGAGCGCCTGACCCCGATTGGCTACCGGGCGGGCGCGATCAAGCAGAACGACTACGAAGCCTTCCTCGCCAAGCAGGAGCGCATTTCCGCCGCCACCAAATTCCTGCTCGAAAACCGCCTCGACCCGCGCTCGCGCGTGGGCCGCGAGATCTACGCCAAACTCGGACTCACGGACGGCGAACGCTTCACGGGCGCGTTTACCTTGACTGGCGCGCAGCTGCTCAAGCGTCCGGAAATCTCCATCGACGAGCTGATGACTTGGGTCGAGGAGGGCCTGCGCGCACCCAACATCGGCAACAGCCCTCGCCCCTTTGGGGGAGAGGATGCCGCGCGAGCGGCGGGTGAGGGGGTCTCAGTGCGTCCGGAAACCGCTTTTCTCTCGCGCGAAACGGCTCGCCGAATTGAGACTGACTTCAAGTACGAAGGCTACCTCGCGCAGCAGGAAAAACAGATGGAGCGCATGAAGCGCGCCGAAGCGCGCCGCATCCCGGAATGGTTCGATTACAAGAAGGTCTCCGGCCTTTCGCGCGAGGTGGTTGAGAAACTCACCAAAGTGCGTCCTGTCACCCTCGGGCAAGCCTCGCGCATCCCGGGCATCACCCCCGCCGCGGTGAGTCTGGTCAACGTGTATATTGAGATTTTTCAGCGTCGGGCAGCGGAGTTGCATCCGTAGCCCCTGGGTGTCTCTCTCCTCCTCTCACATCCAGTTGCGGGCCGAGCGCGGGACAAATATACTGGGCAAGAAACACTAATTCAGAAGCGGAGGTGGGAACGTGGGGTATGAGAAGGACAGCGCGATCGAAAAGGAAGAAAACTGGAGAGCATTAGCGGCGCACCGTGGATGGAGATGCGCATGCTGTGCTCAGATCCTATCGCGGGAAGAATTCGAGGCCCTCGGAAACATGTGTAGTGCATGTGCGAACTCTCTAAGCGAAGAATGACTATGAGGTACGGGCGGGACTTGAATCGCTTAGTGATGGCAAGCGAAAGGAACCAAGGCACGACCATCGAAAAACTGGTTGGAGACTCCGGGCCGCTGGCCACACGTACAAAAGCAGTGGCTACATAAACCGTATTTGTTTACCAGCCTGAAGGTCATCGACGCAGCCTCGAGGGGGTACCTGGCGGGCTGCCCCGTGGTCGACTTCCGCGTCATCCTTTGCGACGGCTCTTATCACGAGGTGGACTCCTCGGAAATTGCCTTCAAGCTGGCGGGCTCGAAGGCGTTCAAGAAGGCCATCGAACAAGCCAAACCCTGCCTGATCGAGCCCATCATGAACGTTGAAATCACCGTGCCGGAGAACTACGCGGGCGACATCATGGGCAACCTCAACGGCCGGCGCGGGCGCGTCCAGGGAATGGACGCGAAAGGCGGCTCGACCGTCATCAAGGCCCAGGCGCCTCTCTCCGAGATGCTGACCTACGCCTCCGACCTGACTTCCATGACCCAGGGGCGCGGAACGTATTCCATGGAGTTCTCGCACTACGACATCGTGCCGCAACCGATCGCTGACAAGATCATCCAGGCGCACAAGCCGTCGGCGGCGGAGGAAGAAGAATAATAATGAACGGCAAAAGGCAAAGAGGTGGCGAATCATGCGGGTCTGTATCCAGCGCGGCACGCGCGAAATCGGTGGGACTTGCGTCGAAGTAGAGAGCGCCGGTGCGCGTATCCTGCTGGATCTTGGCCTACCGTTGGACGCGGAGGATTTGACCTCGGCGCCGTTGCCGCCTATCTCTGGGTTGACCGAGCCCGATCCGAGCTTAGTCGCGATCATTCTCTCGCACGGACACCGCGACCACTGGGGGCTATTGCCCAAAGCTCGTGTCGACATTCCTATTGTGATGGGGAGGGCAGGCGAGCGGATCATGCGGGCAGCGGCCGACTTCGTTCCGGGTGGATTTGCGCCGACGGTATCGCACCATCTTGAAAATGGGAAACTGCTGACACTCGGCCCGTTCAGCATCACGCCATATCTTGTCGACCATTCCGGCTTCGATGCTTACGCTCTGGTGGTCGAGGCTGGCGGCCGGCGTGTATTCTATTCCGGTGACCTGCGGGCGCACGGCCGCAAAAGCAAACTGTTTGAGCGCATGATCGCGAACCCACCGAGCCACATCGACGTCATGCTGATGGAGGGATCAAGCTTGGGGCGACTGCCCGATGACGCAGAGTTTGAAACCGAGGACCAGCTGGAGGGCGCTTTTGTGGAACGATTCAAGGCGACCGTCGGTATGGCCTTGGTCGCTTGCTCCGCGCAGAACATCGACCGCGTGGTGACCGTCTATCGCGCGGCCAAGCGCACCGGACGAACGCTAATCGTCGATGCTTACGCGGCCGAGGTCCTCAAGGCGACCGCATACGACAGCATTCCAAAGCCGGTACAAGGGTGGCCCAACATTGCGGTTTTTATCCCTCAATCACAGCGAGTAAGTCTAAAGCTCAAGGGTATAGCTCCGATCGTGGACAGCTATCGCGGCTTCCGTGTGTGGCCGGAGCAACTCGCCGAGCAGGCGTCACGCTCGGTGATGCTATTCCGTGGCTGGATGCTGAAGGATATCGAGCGTGCCGGCGCGCTCGTTGGCGCTCGCGTTTTCTGGTCGCAATGGGACGGATACTTACACGACGGGGCCGGCAAGATGCTTAAAGAGGTATGCCTCGCGCGCGGCATCCCTTTTGAGTCCATTCACACCTCTGGTCACGCGAGCCCCGGTGATCTTAAGCGACTTGCGGTAGCAGTCGCTCCCAAGCGCCTGATTCCGATCCACACATTTGAGCGGCACCGCTTCCCCGATCTTTTTGACAACGTAACGCTCGTCGATGACGGACAATGGATTGAGGTGTGAGATGACGGAATTCAAGAGAGGGCTATCAAAAGATCTGACCAAGGCCTTGAATGACCTTGCACTAGAACACGGCAAGAACTGGTGGAAGGAAGTCCTCGCTAACAAGAAATTGCTGCTGGCGGTTCGGGGCGGCTATCTCAATGCCTACTCGCAAGGCCAGAGCATCTTCAAGGTAGGGCCCGGTCTTAACGACGGCAATCCCGTGGTATCGATTCACTACAAGTATCTGCTCGAACCGTCCCGCCCAGGGAAGGAATACATCAGCTTCACCGGTAAATCCTTCGTGGTCGAACCGCGCGACGTTATCTGCACAAACTATAAGACCGACAAGACATTGGATCGGCTGATTGACGCTGCATCTTATTATGCCTCGGAGGAGAAGAAAGGAGTTCACGCGATAGCCCTCCAAAACAAGACGGTCGTGGATCTCGAAGTCGCCTTCACGGAAACTGGTGAAGTCGGGGAAGACGCAAGGGAGAGACGCATTGACCTCGCTGCCCTGCATAAAGACGGGGAAGGCAAGGCCAAGCTCGTCTTTTATGAAGCCAAACGTGCCGACGATCCCCGTCTGCGCGCTCGATCGAACAGTGAGGCCGAGGTTGTCAAGCAAGTGGAGAGCTACGACAAATTTCTGCACACGAGCGCATCGCACCTGGCGCGAGCCTACAAGGACGTTTGCGCGACATTGGTGAAACTCTGCTCCAGCAATTTAAGATCGTTGGACCCGATCATCGGGGAGGTGGGCGCGGAAACCCGCACCTTGTCGGTCGACCAGGTCGCGCGGCTTCTGGTGTTCGGGTTTGACCAGGACCAGAAGTTTGGCGAGCTCTTCATGCGTCACATCGAGACTTTGCAACGCTGTCTGGCCGGGCGTGTGGTCGCTAAGGGAAACCCAGCATCATTCGACCTCCTGAGTGATTACGTGCGATTTCCCCCGTCCGCTCCCGCAGCTTGAGGCTTAGTCGGACCGATCCCCGTTTACTCTTAAACGCTATGGTAGCAATTAGGTTCACAAGACCGGAGCAGCATGCTGAGGGGTTTATGCTCCTGGTGCGGCAAGGAAGAGTGCGCGCGTGGCGCGGCGAAATCTACGTGGTCCGTGAAGGCTCTCTCGCCGTTCTTGAGGCCCACAATATTTCCTACGAGAGATTACGTCTGCCACTGCAATTAAGCGAAGCGGATGTGGAACGCGATACGCTCGTCTGACCGAGGGTGCCCCGTGTTCATTCCACAAGTTTATGCGGCGACGCTCGCGATGATGCTCCTCAG
>QHZK01000241.1 GCA_003224635.1 Acidobacteriota bacterium
GCGAGATACCTCGGATCGAGCTGCTCAATATCGAAGCCGCGGTAGAGCCGAGTGCCCTTGTTGCCGGCGTAACTGGCCGACAGCCGGATCTGGAGGGGCAGCTCGCGCTCAATCCCCAGGTTCCAGGACTGGATGTAGAGAACCCGGTCTTCGGGAGCGATGAAATCGATATTCTGCAAGTTCACTCCCGCAGGGTCCGTAAAGGGCGGCCGAGCGAAATTCTGGGGAACGCCGTCCTGCCAATAAAAGGCCGGGCTGTGGCCGTCCGGACTGACGAAGTTAGGGCTGGCGTCAAAGCCCTGCTTCGTGTGCTCGCCGAAGTCGTTGTAGAACAACTGGGCGTAGTAGATGCCGTAACCGGCGTGCAGCACGGTCTTGTCATTCGGGCCGTAACTGAGGCCGACGCGCGGCCCGAGCAGCTTCCAATTCCGTTGGTCAAAGTGAGTCCGTCCTGCTTTTGCGAAGGCCAGAGCGCCCGGAATGTTGCCGGCGGCCGGGTTCGGAAGATGCGGGTCCAGGGAGGAAGTGCGGTTGAACACCTCGCTGCGCGGATCGGAGATGTCCCAGCGCAACCCCATGTTGACGGTCAGCTTGCGCGTGGCCTTAAAGTCGTCCTGGATGAAAGACGCCCAGTAAAGTCGGCGCCAGCCGGGATTCACGAGGTTAAGGTTGAAAAACGCGCTGTTGGCCGCCCCTAGCAGATAGCTGGCAAAAGCGTCGCCCCCGATCCGGTTTCCCTGCGCATCGGCACCGGAGGTGGGACCTGGGAAAAAGTCAAAGTGGCCGGCGCCGTTGTTCTGCGTCTTCGGGTCGTAGAGCTGGCGGTGGATATCGACGCCGAACTTGAACGAGTGCCGGCCCTTCACCCAGGTCAGGTTCTCCGCAATCTGGTAGCTGTTGTCGATGTTGTCGTTGTACTCGGTGTTGCCCAACGTCATCCCTTTCCCGCCGTTGAACCCCGAGATGTTCTGCTCGGGAGTGTGAGTGTTGGCGACGCCGGTCAGGCCCGAATTCTTCACAAAGTTGTCGCCTACGGTCACCGTGCCGTTGACGCTTGTGGTGCGGTTGTAGCCGAGGTTCAAGTGGCTGAACAGATTCGGCCTTAGCGCGTAGTCGTAGGCGGCGCGGTAGTAGCGCGTAGTGAAATCCTGCCGCCGCAACTGGGTGAGCGGGTTGTTGCCAGGCAAAAGATTGTCAGGGTCGCGGGTGCGGAAATTGTTGCGCCGCGACAGGCTGAAGTGCGCTTTCTGCCTGTCAGTCAGATTGTGGTCCGCCACGACCGTGTACAGGTTGACGGTCAGCGAAAGAGGCACGCCGTTTGTATACTTGTCCGATAGGCCGGTAGCGGGATCGACCGTGTTAGCCTTGGGAAAGAACTGCAAGGCGTATTTGCTGACCGAGCTGAACCGCTCCTGCGGGATCTTGTTGCCGAAGAACGGCTGCCCCGTCTGAGGGTCATAAATCGTGACGGGACTGGGCAGACTGAGCAGTTCACTGAAGTCGCCGGTCAGCTCTTTGGCGGTCGGAACGAAAACGGGATTCACGGAAAACTGATTGGCCAGGCGTACTGCTTCATAAGAGAAGAACCAGAAGGTCTTATTGCGCCCGTCGTAGAGCTTCGGCAGATACGCCGGACCGCCCGCGGTGAAGCCGAAGTTGTTCTTCTGGTCCAGGATCGGACGGCGGTGAGGATCGAGCGAAGGATCGCCGCAGCGCCCGTCCGTCACCTTCTGGCCGCTGATCGTACAGCGACCGGTGTCGTAGAAGCCGGCGGCGTCCAGCGGCGTGGCGCGCAGGAACTCGTAGGCGTCGCCGTGCAGGTGGTTGGTCCCGGACTTGTAGGCAAAGCTGGTGATGGCGCTTCCGGTAGCTCCGTATTCGGCGGAGAAGTTGTTGGTCTTGATGGTGAACTCGCCGAACGCCTCGACGGAAGGCGCCGTTTCGTCAAACGCTGGGCCGTTCTCCGACCGCGTTGTACTCGCGCCATCCACCAGGATTTCGTTTGAAAATTGAGGGCCGCCGTTGATGCGGGTGCGGAACGTGTCACCGCTCACGCCCGGCGTCAGGAACGTAAACGCCTCAGGTGACCTGGCGAGGAAGGCGCCGATGGTCAGCGGCAGGTCCGTGATCTGGCGGGTGGTGAAGCCCTGCTCCACGGTATCCGAGTCGTTCTGGATGATGGGCGCAGCCGACGTCACTTCTACCCTTTGCACCTGCTGACCCAGTTGAAGCTGGACGTTGAGGCGCGCCACCTGGTTCGCGAGGATTTCGACGTCCTTGGCCTCATAGGTTTGAAATCCCTGAAACGCGACAGTGACATCGTACTTGCCGAACGGGAGCTCTGGAATGGTGAAGTCTCCCGTTGTTGACGACTGGGCGTGGAACGTAGTCCCGGCCTCTCGATTGGTCGCAGTTACGTCTGCTCCCGCGATCGACGCGCCGCTGCTGTCCATCACAACGCCGGTGAGCGTGCCGCGGTTCGTCTGACCCGCCAGCATCACCGGGAAGAGCAACCACGGAACCCACAGGTACGCTCGGAATTGTTTTCTCATCTTCGTTCCCCCTCAGCTCGAATTGCAGGCACGGCGAAAAGGGCCGTCCCTGCGTGGTGCGGTTAACGCCGGGGCGTCTCCGAAGCCGCCGCCGGTGCGACCGGATCAGCGGCCATGTCGCCCCGTACCCTCCGTTTTTCAGTCTCGGCAGTCACGCGCTCGGCCATTTTGTCTTTCTGCCGCTTGCCGAGTTTCTCGAAAAGGGCCAATTCGGCCTCCGCTTCGGCCGGCTGGTTTAGCTGTTGAAAGCAGCGCGACAGCAAATAATGAACGGTGGGTTCGTCGGTATCGAGTTGCGCCGCTCGCTGTAAGTGTGGAAGGGCTTCGTTGAAACGGCCGAGGTGAAAGAGGGCCTGCCCGAGATTATGCTGCGCCAATGCGGCATCTGGCGCGCCAGCCACACCCCTTTGCAGGTAGGGAAGCGCCTCCGCGTAGCGGTGCTGGTCGACCAGGATCATGCCCGCCTTGTAAAGCGCCTCGGGGTTGTCGGGATCAATCTCGAGCTCCGCCAGAAATTCACGCCGCGCCGAGTCGCGGTCGGCAGCATCATAGTAGAGCGCACCGAGCGCCTGGTGGATGCCGGCCATTCGCGGGCGCAGTTTCAGGACTTCCTGATACTCACGAATGGCTTCTTTCGTTTCCTTTTGCGCGGTGTAGGACTCGGCCAGCGTCAAATGGACCAGATAGGACTGGGGATCGATCTGGTACATGAGGTCGTACATCCGCTTCGAAAGCCGAGTGTAGGCCAGACCAAGGTTATAGAGCACATTCAAGTCCTTCGCATCCAGTGTTCGAGCGGTTTCGAGAGCCTCCACGGCTTGGTCCGGACGGCCGAGCGCTAGCTGAGTCTTTCCCAGCCAGAGCCACGCTTCCTTATCCTTCGGGAGCGCGTTCACAGCTTGATCGAGGGCGCGCCGAGCGTCCGGGTAGCGGCGCAGCCGGTAGTCTTCGATCCCAATGAAAAGGGTTGCTGCCTCGAGCGAGGCGTCGAGCTTTCGCGCAGCGTCGAATTCTCCAAGCGCTTCACGCGTCTTCCCTCCCGAGTCGTAGCACAGCCCGAGGTTGAAGTGCGCCCCCGCGAAGCCCGGAGCGGCCTTCAGGACGCGGCGGTAGCCTTCAATGGCGTGATCAAGGTCGCCAGCCTTCTGCGCCTGGCTAGCGGCCGCAAACTCCCGCGCAACAGCCGCAGGCAAGTCGGCCTGTGCAGGCTCGGCTCGCGCCACCGGACCGCCGCACATCACTGCGATGAGCGTCCACCAAACCGCACAACAGCCTCGCGGCCGGCAGCAGTGGTTGGAGTGAGCGAAGTAGGCTTGTTCTCTCATCTGAGAGCAGATAATTTGAGAACCCGAGATCCGACCCGGTTCAGTCGAACCAAACCAGGCGACTAGGCGAACTGTTGCGCAACCGCTATGCTCCTTGAACGATTCCAACGTTGTCAACAAAAAATTTGGCGTGCCTCACCAACCGACCGGAGTGACGGAATTGGCGGCCTACTTCATTTCGGTTGGAAGGTTATTACCGTGAGCGCGTGCTCCGGGAACGTGTAATGGAAGGAGTCGCCTCCGAGCCTCAGGCTGCTGGTGACAGGGTGGACGGTATTGGGATGCTCTTCGTTGTTCTCCGCCAAGATCGAATCGGCAGTGAGCGTGCGAACGGTTGCCTGCCCGGCGGCGACAAAGCTTTTAAGTCTCACCGTGGCGGAAATTGAGTGCTTCCAGTCGCGGTTGACAATGAACAAGGTCAGGTCATGGCGGATAGAGTCGGTCGTGGCCAGAACATCGAGGCTTGGCACGTCCGGCATCGCGGGCAAGCGCCGCAGCACCCGACCGACATCGTACTCCCTGACTTCGGTGCGCGTGTGGACGGGGGTGTCGCCGGCGTAGTTTGAGTAAAGCGAGAACGCCGCATATTGGGGAGCGACGAATACCCGTCCGCGCTTCCTGTAGATGCCGCCAAATTCCAGGAGGCCCGTCATGTCCGCCACGGGAACAAAGTCGGCGTGGGCCAGAAGCATGTTCATCCAGCCGGCGGCGATCAGCGCTCCGCCCAGGTTACTCCAGCGTGGGTACATGGAGTTTTCCGGCGCCGCAAAGAGCCATTCGGTGTAGGCAAGCCGCACGCGCCCGCGCGTCCGAGGATTGGCGTCGATCTGGGCTTTGAGAGGCTCGAGGGCACGCGCGACGCCGACCGGAATCGCGAAGTCGGCAGCCCACAACTCGTCCCGACTCCGCTGCTCGGCCTTCTCCTTTCGATCGTCCGTTCCCACAACAAAGTGGGAGGTGAGGAAGCTCAGGTCCGCGCCATCGCGGGCGATCAGCGCGCCGTTCCAATCTTTGAAGAAATCAACGTCCGCGCCGTTGGCAAAAACCATCGTCTCGGGCGGTATGAGGCTGCGGATGGCGTCGTAGAACGTCTTGTATCTCTGTGCGTAACCCTCCGGCGTCTGCCAGCCGATCTGAAAATCCTTGCCCCAAAGCTCGTTGCCCAGCTCCCAAGCGGCGACTGAGTAAGGCTGGGGATGACCGTTCGCCGCGCGACGCTTGCCCTGCGGCGTCTCCACTCCTCCCTGACAATATTCCACCCATGATCGAGCCTCTTCTGCTGTCCCACTGCCCAGGTTCAAGCAGATCTGCGGCCTGGCGCCGAGCAGCCGGCAGAAATTCATCAGCTCATCCGTGCCGAACTCGTTCGACTCTGGATATCCCCACGCCTGGTTCAGCTTGGTGGGCCTGCAGTCGATGGGACCGACGCCGTCTTCCCAGTGATAGCCGCTCGTGAAGTTGCCGCCGTAGCGAAGCAGAGGAGTACGGGAGGACTTCGCTGCCTTGATGACCTCAGGATCCAGGCCGTCCACAGCGTCCGCAGGGTAGAGCCGGATTTCGTCGAGCGACAACCGGTGCTCGTCCTTGAGAGAGACGGCGAAGTCGCACTCTTCCATCGGCTTCACCATGCCTTCCGGGACGGTGAGCGTGAACGCCAGCTTGTGCCATGAGCCCCCGCCTGAAACCGGGACAGTCTGGGACGCCAGCACGGAATCGGGTGCATCATGCCTCCTGAAACTGACGTCAAGCTGAACCGGACCCTCACTCGAAGAAGCAAAGAGAACTCCGTTATACGCGCGCTCGCGCTCGATTGGCAGGTAGACAGCTTGGCGGATGCCCACCTCGCGCCCCTGGAGTCCCATCAGGTAGAGGTATTGATCGGAGTTTGCGGCGTGCCCCCAGCGCGGCTCGTAGCGTACGCCGTCCGCCCAGCGCAGGGGCAGCCAAGGCAAGGGCAGCCCCATCCAGGTGGAACGATCGAATTCCTTGGATGGAAAGCGCTCGCGCAGCACGCGCAGGGCGGCGTGGTAGGTCTCGAGGCTAGGATTGTCCAGAAGCTCTGCCGAGACCCCGCCGAAGACGGAATGACCGATGTCTTCGAGAAACGTTCCGTATACGGTGCGCGGAATGCGAAATGAGGCGCGCTGGCCGGCATCGACCCCGATCCGAGCTTCGGGAGCCTGGGTGCGCACGTATGTGGAAATCGATTGCGGTTTCGCGGCTGTCGACATCCAGCCGATAGCCACCGCGGCCGCGAAGATACATAGAAGTCAAACCGGGTGAGCCGCTCAACTAGCGCAACCGAATGTTCCGGCTGCGACTGAGATCGGCGGCCAAGCTCTACCCGGAGGTTGTGGATCCCATTCTCGACGACGACGGAGAACCAAGCTGCAGCGCCATTGAGGGCCCTGGAGGGACAGTCGGCCTTCACCAACTCGGTCCGCGCGCAGCACGCCTTGCCCTTCCACGGCCCTTGGCGGATGGCCAACAGCCCGGCTCTCGCCATTGCGCTCATTAATGCCCACTTCGTCTCGCTGGGGTTTCCGCGATTAACTGTCTACCGGGTAGCTCAACCCGCCGAACCGCCGTATGCGGACCCGCATGTCCCGTTGGTATGAGAGGGAAAGCGGGCAACCGCCTACCTCTATGTCGATTGGCCCGATCAAGGACCTCTCAGTAAGCAAGCGTCATCGCCAATTTCTGAGCAGAGGGGTGCCCAGGGCCATGCCGCCCCTTCACGCCGAATTGCGAACTCCTGCTTCAAGGCTGTAGTCGTGAAACCGGCTGGGAGCTTGGTGGATGTAACCGGGCTTCCTGGCAGCCTCGTCGTCCAGTGGGTCGGCTACGAAGCCTCAGGCTTTTTTTCGGCGTTGGCGCTGAGATCGCAGGCGACACAGAGCGCGGACATCCCCCGCGCTCTTTTCCGCTGTCGGAATCGTGCGCTTGTTGGGGCTGGGCGACAGACCGCTAGCCCTCGATTCTCTCCGGGCACTCCGTTCGGGCGATGTCGCAGAAGCGGCACTCGTGGCGGCTCGGAACCTTCCAGGCAGGCTCGGGGCCGGCGATTACACCCAGGAAATACTCAAAAGCCTCGATGAACTTCTGGTCCACGGCTTGGGGCAGGATATCAACTTTCGAACCGTTGTAGACGACGCAGCCCGCGGGGCGTGTTCCTGCGTAGGCCGGAAGGGCCTGCGGGGCAAGATGCATATAGAGCATGACCTGGATCCGGTCCGAACATCTTGCCCGACCGGTCTTGACATCGTAGATGGTCGGCCGCCAAAGGCGCAGCGCGGCGGGTGGCCCATCGGGAGGCGTGATGAGGTCAGGCTTGTCGGCGACGACCACTCCTGAGGGCAACGTAATGAGGTCGGGTTTCCCGGCGATGACCACTCCCGAGGGCAGCGTCAGGCGAATGGGGTTCTCCGCCTTGGAGGAAGACGCGCTCGCCGAGTTTCCGGCGCTCGAGCCGCAGCCGGCGCAGTTGACGAGTGTGTTCGATGTTCCATTTCGCGGTGTCAAAGTCGCTGGGCGCCTTGTCGTAGTTTTCGTGGTGGGCCTTGAACCAGGTTGCCCACTCGCAATTCTGTTCTCCCGCCATGACTCGGGCGAGCCAGGTGATCCAGACGAAGACTCCGTGGCGTTTCGCGGCCATATTGGAACCCCCTCCTGTAGGTTGACGATCACTCCGCCGAGTGATACGGCGGTAAGCGGACCCACTCTGGAAGAGATCGAGCGTGTGGTCCGGCGACGCCCGAGGGTAGAAACCCTCAGGCTAAATCCGTGGCATGCACTGAGCGGTCAAGCTCAGAGGTCCCGGCTCCTCGTGTTCTCCTTATCCGCAGCAAAGTCTCATTAAGGGTCCCCTGCGCACCACGCTGGTGACAGTGTCGTTCTGGAGGCGGCGCTTCCACGAGGGCGGTCTCACCGCCCTGACGGCCACCGCTCCAGGACGAGGCCCCAGGCGACGGATCACCGCCCGCAAGGTCCGGCAGATCGTCCAAGCCACGCTTCACACCCGACCTCCCGAGGGCCAGCGTTGGACTATCCGGAGCCTGGCGCGAGCCCAAGGGGTCGGCCCGGCGACAGTGCAGAGAATCTGGGACCTCTATGGGCTGAAGCCGCGCCTGGCCGGGCGAGAGGGCACTCATACCCAGGCCTACGCTCAGGCCTGGCTCGAGCGACGCCGACGCTTTCGCCTTCACCCCACGCCGGCTGGGGGCTCGTGGTTAAACTGGGTGGGAATGTGGCTGGGAGAACTAAGCCGGGAACAGGCCGGGGTAAGGAGCTTGAGAAGCCTCGG